>CALDFY010000288.1 GCA_937942115.1 uncultured Anaerolineae bacterium
CATTGGGCGAAAAGCCCCTGGCTCAGATGCGAAGCCCCTTTCAGGGGCTTCCGGATAGCCCGTTAGGGCTTTGGTATCTGAGCCTGCCGCTTCAGCGGCGGGCGGAAGTGGGCATCCCAGCCATCGGGGTAGGTAGTTACGCCGGCTTCTCTTTGAGGTATGGGAGGCCACGCGGGTAGCCCGCCCAATCCAACACCCTCTTGACCATTACAGAATTCGGGGAAAAAGGCTGGCTGCCATGCCAGTCATCACAATGGCCCCCGGCATCCCGGGGGCATCGGTTGGGGAAATACTGATACTACGCTATTCTTCCACTTCCCCTTCCTCCGGTCGCTTATACCGGTAGACAATCCGTCCCCGAGTCAGGTCATACGGGGAGAGTTCCACCCGTACCCGGTCGCCCAGGAGGATGCGGATGTAGTATTTGCGCATTCGGCCGGAGAGATAGGCCAGGACTTCGTGGCCGGTATCCAGTTTCACCCGGAACTGGGTGCCGGGCAGGGTTTCCACTACCGTGCCCTCAATTTCTACTTTATCTTCGCGTTTGGCCATAGACCACCCTTTTCCGACGTTGCGGAGTGCAGGACAACTCCTGGGGAGTTGTCCTGCATGGCTACGCTATGCCTGTTCAGGAGCCTCCACCCCGCTTTCGGAGACGATAGTCTCGGCCTCAGAGGCGGGTTCTGTCACCGCTTCGGCCTCGGAGGTCTCTACCGTTGCTTCTCTCTCAGGGGCTGGCTCCGCTGCGCGCTCGTGGACGGCCTTCTCGGCGGCCCAGCGCTCCCACTCATCCTTGCGGACCCGTTTAGCGCTCAGGCGGATGCGGCGACGGGAGGGGCTGACCTCCAGAACCTTCAGCAGAATTCTCTCGCCCGGTTTCAGCACCTGCTGAGGGGTCACGCTGGGAGCGCCGATCAGTTCGCTGGCGTGCAGCAACCCCTCCACCCCGGGCTCCAGTTCCACGAAGGCCCCGATGTCGGTGACGCGCGTGATTTCCCCTTCCACCAACTGATTCTCGCGGTACTTCTCTCCCACCCGGGTCCAGGGGTCTTCCTGGGTCTGCTTGATGCTGAGGGCGATGCGTTCCCGGCGTCGGTTCACCTCCAGGACGACGACCTCTACCTCATCCCCCACCCGGACGGCCTGATGGGGGTCCTCCACCCGATGCCAGGAGAGTTCGGAAACGTGGACCATCCCTTCCACGCCCCCCAGGTCCACGAAAACGCCGAAGTCGGTGATACTGGTGACTTTCCCCCGGCGGCGCTGCCCGACCTCCAGGCTATCCAGCAGCCGCTTGCGCAGGATTCGCTGCCAGGCCCGATGGGCACGCCGCTGGGAGAGGATCAGTCGTTTCTCTTCCCGATTGACGTCCACCACCCGCAGGCCCACCGTCTGGCCGACCATCGCGGCCAGTCGCTGGCGCCGCTCCGCCTCCTTCAGGCCGCGCGGGATGCCCACCACCTGGGAGACCGGGATAAAGCCCCGGATGCGGCCGAAGGGGACGGTCAACCCGCCCCGATTGTACGAGGAGATGCGCCCTTCGTAGAGGGCGCCGCTCCTCATCATCTCCTCCGCCCGAATCCAATCCTCTTCCAGGCGGGCCTGATAGATAGACGCCTTGATGTACCCTTCGCTTTCGCTCTCCAGGAGTTTGACAAATACCTCGTCGCCCTCGTGAATTTCCCCCATCTCTTTGCGCACCTGGCGCAGGTCGCTCATGGGGACAAACCCCTCCCGCTTGAGCCCCACATCTACCAGAGCACCATCCTGGGTGACCTGGATGACGCGTCCCTTGCGGATTTCTCCGGGGCGGGCGATGTATCCTTCCTGCTCCTGGAGCAGACTTTCCATATCCACAGCCGCTTCCGGCTGGGGGGATGATGATTCGGTGAACTCCAACGCCATTGTTCCTCTCCTCAAATCCGATACTGTCCACAAAAAACCCGGCCTCGTCAACGCTCTTACCGCTGCGCGGACGATGCCGGGTAATGGGCAATGCCCAGCATCGCGGAGCCCCGTGCCTTCCCTCTGTCCTCCTTTTCCTGCAAAATTGAGGTGGGAACGGTCTATCCAGCGCGCTCTGCGGACAGGTATCCAGAAATCGTATAGATATTTTATCACGTCATTGGGGAAAGTCAAATGGATTTGCACTCCTCCCTTCTTGGGGTATAATCAAAGAGACCATCTTCGCTGTTTCCCCACAACGGTCCGCACCAAAAAGGAGGGTGTCATGGCAAACGTGTTGACGACTTTGGGGTGTGTGGTTGGCGCCGCCGTCCTCTTCCTAATCGTCATCGCCAGCGCCGCGATTAAAATCGTCCAGGAATACGAGCGCGGTGTCATCTTCCGCCTGGGCCGGCTGATCGGCGCCAAGGGGCCGGGCTTGTTCTTCATCATCCCCTTCATTGACCGGATGGTCAAAGTGGACCTGCGGGTGGTGACGCTGGACGTCCCGGCCCAGGAGTGCATCACGCGGGATAACGTCACCGTCAAAGTGAACGCCGTGGCCTATTTCCGCGTCGTGGAGCCGACCAGCGCCATCGTCCAGGTGGAGGACTACAAGCGGGCCACCTGGCAGATTGCCCAGACCACGCTGCGGAACGTCATCGGGCAATCGGAACTGGACGAACTGCTGGCCCACCGGGAACGGATCAACACCAAGTTGCAGCAGATTATTGACGAGCAAACCGAGCCCTGGGGCGTGAAGGTCAGCATCGTGGAGATCAAGGACGTGGAACTCCCGGCCACTATGCAGCGGGCGATGGCCCGGCAGGCGGAGGCAGAGCGGGAGAAGCGGGCCAAAATCATCCACGCCGAGGGCGAGTACCAGGCCGCCCAGACCCTGGCCCAGGCCGCCGAGACCATCGGACGGGTGCCCGCCGCCATCCAACTCCGCTACCTCCAGACGCTCACCGAAATCGCCACGGAGAAGAATTCCACCATCATCTTCCCGGTGCCGGTAGAATTTCTCCGTGGACTGGCGGGCATTCTGGGAGTCACGCCGGAGGGGAGCCCGAAAGAGTAGCGCGAATGCCCCTGGAAAAACTGAACCTGAAAGACGTCGCCCGTCGGCTGGACCGTCCCTTCGCGATGGTGGACATGGCTCTCGTCGGCGACATCATGGTGAGCCTCTACCTCTGCCAGGGGACGCTGGCCTGGCACCGGCATCTGGACCAGGATGAACTCTTTTGGGTCCACCAGGGAGTCATCCTGCTGGAGACGGAGCGAGGGGAGGTGCGCCTGCGCCCCGGCGAGATGTCTATTGTCCACAAAGGGCTGGCCCACCGCTCCGGTTCTCCTTTCCCGTCCACCGTCCTCCTCCTCCGGTGTGCCGTGTTGCCGGAGCGCAAGAACGGGCGCCGGTTCCTCTATGGCACCAGTGAGAGTCCACCGCAGCGGATCAGCCTGAACGCCGTGGTGGAAAACCTGCGGGTGCCGTTCCGGCCCAGGACGGTCGTCCACATAGAGGATTCGGCCATCCAGGTGATGCGGGGAGAGGGAGAATGGCCGCTGATGGAGCCCTCTCCCCATGACGCGCTGCTCCTATCGCTCTCGGGCACAGCGATGATTTACGAGGTCGGAGCCCACCGGGTGGTTCCCCTGACCCTGGGCCCGGATGAGTTAACGGTGCTGTACAAGGATACGCCATACCAGATGTTCACGAAAGGGGAAGCGGTTCTGGTACGGGTCACCCGCGAGATGGAGGAAGACCGATGAGTGAGAAACCCCAGGTGGGAGAACCCCGGCCAACCTACCGGGTCGGTTCAGGCGGCCCGGAGGAATCGGTACTGGAGCGGGTCCAGATTCAGTTCCCGCCCTACTTTGAGCGCTTTCTGGACGAACGGGATCAGCGCATCGCGGCCGAAATTCGCCGTCTGGAAGCGGCGGTAGAGCGCAACGGTCAGGACATCGCCCGGGTCCTGCGGGATATGGACTTCCGCTTCGGTGGAGTGGAGCATCGCTTCGGTGAGGTGGAGCGTCGCCTTGACGAAATGCGGGCGGAGATGGACCGCCGCTTTACGGATATGCAGGCGGAGATAGACCGCCGCTTCGGTGAGGTGGACCGCCGCTTTGCAGAGATGCAGGCGGAGATAGACCGCCGCTTTACGGATATGCAGGCGGAGATAGACCGCCGCTTTACGGATATGCAGGCGGAGATAGACCGCCGCTTCACCGAGATGGCGGAGGCTCAGCAGTCCCTGCGGGAAGAAATGGACCGCCGCTTCGGTGAAGTGGAGCGTCGCTTCGGCGAGGTGGACCGTCGCCTTGCCGAGATGCGGGCGGAGATGGACCGTCGCTTCGGCGAGGTGGACCGTCGCCTTGCCGAGATGCGGGCGGAGATGGACCGCGGCTTCGGCGAAGTGGACCGTCGCCTTGCCGAGATGCGGGCGGAGATGGACCGCCGCTTCGGCGAGGTGGACCGCCGCTTCGCCGAGATGCGGGCGGAGATGGACCGCCGCCTCACCGAATTGACCGAGGGGCAGAAATCCCTGCGGGCGGAAATGCGCACCCATTTCTACTGGACCATCGGCCTGCTGTTCCCTGTGGTTGCCAGTGTGGTGGCGATCGTGATTCGCGTCTTCTTCTTCGGCGCGCCGTAAATCAGGACCGGCTATCGGCGACCGACTTCCGGCTCCCGGCTTATGGCTCAGGCACTCTACCGCAAATGGCGTCCCCAGACCTTTGACGAGGTCGTCGGGCAGGAGCATGTCGTCCGGACCCTGCGCAATGCCCTCCTTTCCGGCCGCGTCCACCACGCCTACCTCTTCGCCGGCCCGCGCGGCACCGGCAAGACGACGACCGCGCGCCTCTTGGCGAAGGCCGTCAACTGCCTGGACCCGGAACCGGCCCATCGCCCCTGTAACCGGTGCGCCATCTGCCGGGCGGTCAACGAGGGGCGGCTGATGGACCTGATAGAGATAGACGCCGCCTCCAACACCAGTGTGGAGGATGTCCGGGAACTGCGGGAGCGGGTGGGCTACCGCCCCTCCGAGGCCCGGTACAAAGTGTACATCATTGACGAAGTCCACATGCTCTCCACCGCCGCCTTCAACGCGCTCCTCAAGACCCTGGAGGAACCCCCCTCCCACGCCATTTTCGTCCTGGCGACCACCGAACCCCACCGCATCCCGGCGACAGTCCTCTCCCGCTGCCAGCGGCTGGATTTCCGGCGGGTCCCACTGGCGGACATAGTGGCCCGGCTCCGATACCTGGCCCAGCAGGAGGGCATCCAGGCCGAGGAGGACGCGCTGAGCCTGATCGCCCGTCACGCCACCGGCAGCATGCGGGACGCGGAGAGCCTGCTGGACCAACTGGCGGCCTATACGGACCGCGTGGTCACCGTGGAGGCGGTACGGACGGCCCTCGGCACCGGCGACGAGGGCGCGGTTCTGGCCCTCACCGACGCGCTGGCGGCGCGGGATGTGGGCCGGGGGCTGGCGGTCATCAACGAGGCCGCCGACCGGGGCGCCGACCCCCGCCAGTTCGCCCGCCAGATGACCGACCACCTGCGCGCTCTGATGCTGATCCGCCTGGGAGCCCCCGTCCCGCTCTACATCCCGGATAGCCTGCGCCCGGCGGTTCAGAGCCAGGCCGCCCGCTTCACCCCCCGTCAGTTGGCCCGCGCCGTCCGCCTCTTTGGACAGGCGGCATCGGACGCTCGCGCCGCCTGGCAGCCGCAACTCCCGCTGGAACTGGCCTTTATAGAAGCGGCCCTGCCGGAGGAAGAGGCCGGTACCGCCGGCGCGGGCCAGCAGGGGCCACCGCCCCGCCGCGAACCAACAGCCCCGCCTCCGTCCCCCTCACCGGCCCGGGCAGTTGGCCGCCCCGTCGCTCCCTCAGGCCCCCCGTCCCCTGTCGCGTCTCCCACCCCGACCCCGACGGCCCCGCCGGTCCGGGAACCGCCCCCTCCGGAACCGGTGGCAGAGTTCTCTCTGGAGGAAGTCAACCAGCGGTGGAACGACTTGCTGCGCCTCCTCCGCTCCGTCAACCACTCCCTGGAGGCGTTGATGCGCTCCGGCAAACCGATCAAGGTAGAGGGAGGCTCACTGCTGGTCGGTTTCGCCTATCCTTTCCACCGGGATAAAGTGGACGAGGAAGCCAACCGGCGCGCGGTGGAGGATGCGCTGACCCAACTGCTGGGCCGACCGGTGCGGGTGCGCTGCGTCCTGCTGGCGGGTTCCGGCGGAAAGTCCCCGGCGCGCCCGACCCCGGCCCGTCCCCCGACCCCTCAGCCCCGGACCCCGCCATCCCCTCTTTCGTCGCCGTCTCCTCCCTCGGTTTCGGACGACGGATTGGTGCAGGCGGCGGTGGAGAAACTGGGGGCGCGGGTGGCGAAAACCGGTTAATCCGACAACTCTCGTGGCGCAAGATTTATCTTGCGACTATCTTGCGCAGAGTTGATGAGGGAGGAAAAAGTGAAAGCCGCCGTCTTTCGGGGAATCGGAGAGATAGAGGTGACCGACGTCCCGGTACCGGAGCCGGGGCCGGGGGAAGTGCTCATCAAAGTTGCCTGCTGCGGCATCTGCGGCTCCGACCTGGAGGCCTTCCAGACCGGTATGTATGAACCCGGCCTGATTATCGGCCATGAGTTCGCCGGGACGATTGGGGAAGTGGGGCCCGGGGTGACCGGCTGGCGGGTGGGCGACCGGGTCGTTGTGGGCGACCTCATCCCCTGTGGGCAGTGCCGGGCATGTCGGACGGGGAACCTGACGGCCTGCGAAAACATCTATATGATTGGCGTCACCCACGATGGGGGGATGGCGGAGTACGTGAAGGCCCCGGCAGTCGGGCTACATCGGCTGCCGGAGGGGGTGAGTATGCGGCAAGGGGCACTGGTGGAGCCGTTGACGGTGGCCCTGCACGGCGTCCGCCGGTCCCGCCTCAAACCGGGGGACCGGGCGGTGGTGATGGGAGCCGGTCCCATCGGCCTGCTCACCCTGCAGTGCGTGCGCCTGGCCGGGGCGCGCTCCGTCATCGTCACCGAGGTGGATCCCACCCGCGCCGCGCTGGCATCCCGCCTGGGCGCGACGGTCGTCCTGAACCCGCTGGAGGATAACCTCAGCGTCTCCCTCTCCGAACTGACGGACGGGCTGGGACCGGACGTCATTTTTATTTGCACCGGCGCGCCGGAACCCTTCGCCGAGGCGATCTCCCTGGTCCGCAAGGGCGGGCAGATTTTCCTGCTGGGGCTACCTGTCCAGCCGGTAGAGGCCGATTTCTTCAGTGTGGTCATGGGGGAACTCTCCATTGAGGGCAGTCTGGCGGGATGGGCGGAGTTTCCGGCCGCGATAGACCTGATTGCCCAGGGCCGGGTGGATGTGGAGGCGCTGGTCAGCCACGAAGTCCCGCTGGATGAGGGAGTTGCGGAGTGGTTCCGTCGCCTGAGCGCCCCTGGCTCCGGCGCGGTCAAAGTGCTGGTGCGGATAGAGTGATTCGCCCTCTATCGTCAGTGCTGGCTCATCAGGAGGCGCGTTATGGAAGCCGTAACCCTTGTCCGTACTGTTTCGGAAAGGCTGGGCATCCCGGAAGATGTGCTGGTGGAGGAGAGTCTTATCTCCTTTTACAGGCCCGGAAACGCGCACTGATGGCCGAACAGTTTGAGATGCTCTCCCGCTACAACGTCCGCTCGGCCGAGGAACTCCGGTATCGGATTGAGGTGGGGGCACTGCCGGAACATCCCACCTGGGAGGATTATAGGGATGGTTCAATCTGGAGGATGAGTTGAGCCTTCTGGAAGATCATCTCTGGAAACTTCAAGCCACGTGAACTCCGGGTGTCCCCATAAATGGCGGTCACATCTGGCTCCTCACTTCTGATCCGCAACCTGGGAGGTACACCATGAAACTCGCCTCTCTGGAATACCTGGAAGAGGTCCGGCGGCGCTCCAACGCCGACCCCCAGTACCTGGAACTGGCCAAGGGCCACAACGCGTCCTATACCCTGGTCCTGGAAGCAGAACCCGCCAAGGGCGTCCCCGAGACCATCGTCATCGGCTTCACCAACGTGGATGGGAAAATGGACGAAGTCTGGGTCGGCAAGCGGCCCACCGAATTCACCCTCACCGCCCCCTACGGCGTCTGGGTGGACGTTCTGCGGGGGAAACTGGGGGCCACCCAGGCCATCGCCTCCCGCAAACTGAAGACGCAGGGCCCCTTCCTGCAACTCCTGCAGGGGGCCAACCGCATCATCCGCTGGGTGGAGATTCTGCGCACCATCCCCACCGAATTTGAGGGGGATTACGCCCAGCACAACCTGCCAGGAACGCCGTAGCGAAAAATTCATCTTGCGCTGATCCGCCCCAAAAGGAGGCATCATGACCTCATCGCTGTTGCGCGGCAAGGGCATCTGGGCATGGCGTCGGGCCGGCGACGAACTGGGCCGGGCCATCCAGTTGGCCCAGCAGACCGGCGGGACCCATATCCTCTACAAAGTCGGACAGGCGGGGACGTACTACGGGGATTCCGCCCCCGCCGTCCGCCGCATCACCGAAGCCGGATTGGTCCCCTTCGCCTGGACCTGGCTCACTCTGGATAACCCCGAACAGGAGGCTCAGGTTGTCCTGCAGGCGTTCCAGGACGGCTATCAGGGCTTTGTCTTTGATATGGAGACCCCCTGCAGCCGAAAATTTGAGCCGGCCCGGAGACTGGTCCGCGCCCTGAAGGGGAGCCCCGTCAACCCCGAAGCCCTCTACCTCTGCTCGTTTCCCAACATCTCCGCCCACACCGACCTCCCCTACACCGAGATGCTGGACATCTGCAAGGGTGGCCTGATGCCTATGGCCTACGGCTCCTTCTTCGCCCCGGGCAACCCCACTCCCTGGGACGTCCAGGCCCGGCGGGTGATAGATGAATGGACCTACGGCCACTATGAGGAGTGGTGCCTCAAATGGGGCTTTCGCCCGCCCCTCTACCCCATCCTGGGCCCCTACCACGACGAGTACGGCAGCGCGCCGATGGGGCCCGAGGAGTTCCGGGTCTGGCTGGACCGGCTGGCGGCCTACGGGCCGACCTTCGTCAGTTTCTACACCGCCCGCGCCATCCCGGACGGGCTGGTCCCGCTGATTCGGGACTTTGCCCCGGCGGAGGCGCCGGTAGAGATGCCCGTCCCCGCCGCTGTCTGGATAGCTCCATTGGAGGGGGCAGTCCTGTATGCCTTGCCGGACTTTGCCGCTCAGCGGACGCGCGCCCTCATCTACCGGAGCACCGCCGAGGGAGTGGCCTGGCGCCGGGGGAACGACGGCCGCCGCTGGCTTCAGGTCCGCACCGCCGACGGCGCGCTGGGCTGGCTCCCCGAACGGCGGGCCGACGGCTCCGCCGCCTTCGCCCTCACCGACCCCGGTGTGCCCCCGACCCTTCCCGCTCCACCCCCCGCCCCGCCGGGCCACCTGACCCACGTCTGGACCACTCAGGAGGTGAACTTCCGCAGCCAGCCCGTCGTGCGCCCGGATACCCTCATCGGACGGCTCTACCCCGGCGCGCGCCTCCGGGTCATAGAAGACCCCGCCCTGGCCCGGCGGAAACTGGGCACCTATCAGTGGCTCCAGGTCCAACTGGAGCCCGAGGGGCCGGAGGGTTGGGTTGCCGCCTGGTACGTCACCGACCACCCGCCGGTGGCGGAGGCCCCGCCGCTGCCCACCCTTCTGCGCGTCCAGAGCCCCCAGGTCGGCTACCTGAACATCCGGCAGGGCCCAGGGACAAATACTCCCACGGTCTGGCGGGTCCCCGACGGCGCGATTCTGGAGATTCGGGAAGACCCGCAGCAGGCCCTGGCGAAGGTCGGGCAGGAAGGGCAGTGGATCCGGGTGCGCACGCCCAGCCTGCACGAGGGCTACGCCGCCGCCTGGTACCTCGCCGCTGACGTCCCGCCCGATCACCGCCGTCCGGTGGAGGATGCCCCTCTGCCCTTCGGCGAATGCGCCTGGATTTTCGGCATCCACGGCGCCGGCGCCGAGGAGACGGAGGACTTCCGCCATCTGTTTGCGGGGACGGGGCGGCGCGGCTGGGTGCTCTTCACCGAATCCATCGGCCGTCATCCCGATAACCTGCGGCCTAACGAAGCCCTTCGGCAGAAACTCTGGGACTGGGCCCGCAGCGGCTTCGGCGTGGTCATCCGTCTCAACTACGGCTACGAACCGGCCGGGACCCTGCCCGAATCCCAGTACTACGGAGACTTCGCGGCCACCTGTCGGCGCTGGGCCGAACTCTACCTGAAGCGTCCGGAGGTTCCCCCCTCCCACTACACCTGGGTTATCGTCATCGGGAACGAGCAGAACAACGTCCGGGAGCACCCCGGCGGGCTGGCGGACCCCCGGGAGCACATCACCCCACAACTCTACGCCCGCGCCTTCAACCTGGCCTATCGGGCCATCAAGGAGGTCCTGCCCAACGCGACGGTGGTGCCGGGGGCAGTGGACCCGTATAACACCACCCCCTGGGTCCGGCTCGGCGGCATCCGCTACCGCCCGCTGACGTATTTCAAGGAGATGCTGGACGGGATTGTGGCACTGGACGGCTTTGCGCTCCACACCTACACCCATGGCCCGGTGGTGGAATACATCACCCACCTGCGGCCGTTTACCGACTGGCCCCTGGTCCCCGGCACGGAGCACGAGCACTACTACGACTTCCAGGCCTACCGGCCGTTCATAGAGGCCATCCCCGCGAAATGGCGGGATAAACCCGTCTACATCACCGAGACAAACCACTGGACGGTGAACCCGGACGGCACGGGGCCGAACGGGTGGATCAATCGCAACATCGGCTGGGTTCAGGCCGCCTATGCGGAGATTCACCGCTGGAACAGCACCCCCCACGCCCAGCAGATTCGCTGCCTGCTCCTCTACCGCTGGCAGGGGGACGAGTGGGAGATTCGGACGAAGGACCAGATTCAGGAGGACTTTCGCCAGGCCCTGCGGAACGATTATCGCTGGAGGAAATGAGCCGCACATACTGACCCACCGTATCGTAGCGCAAGATTTATCTTGCGCATCTTGCCGTGGAGGAGCACCGATGAAACGCACGCTGGGACGTTCGGGCATTGAGGTCAGCGCCCTGGGGCTGGGGTGCTGGGCCATCGGCGGCCCGTTCTGGGCCGGAGAGACCCCCCTGGGCTGGGGCGCAGTAGATGACAGAGAGTCCATTCGCGCCATCCACGCCGCTCTGGATATGGGCATCAACTTCTTTGACACGGCCAACGTCTATGGTGCGGGCCACAGCGAGCGGATTCTGGGGCAGGCCCTGGCGGGCCGCCGCTCCCAGGTCGTCATTGCCACCAAATTCAACGCCGTCTTTGACGAACAGACCCGCCAGGTCATCGGTGCGGACGCCTCGCCGGAGGGCATCCGGCGCGCTTGCGAAGACTCCCTGCGCCGCCTGAACACCGACTACATTGACCTCTACCAGTTCCACGACAACGGCTATCCGGCGGATCAGGCCGCACCGGTGCGCGAAACGCTGGAGGAACTGGTCAGGGAGGGCAAAATTCGCTTCTACGGCTGGAGCACCGACTTCCCGGACCGGGCGGAGGTCTTCGCCCAGGGGCCCCACTGCACGGCCATTCAGTTCCAGTTGAACGTACTGGACGACAATCCGGCGGTCATCGCCGTCTGCGAGAAGTACCATCTGGCCGCCATCAATCGCGGCCCGCTGGCCATGGGGCTGCTGACAGGCAAATACACCCTGCAGACGCGCGTCTCGGTGGACGACGTGCGCGGCGAGCGGAGCCCGGAGTGGATGCGGTATTTCCGGGACGGCCGGCCTCATCCGGAGTGGCTGGCGAAAGTGGAGGCTATCCGCGAAATCCTGACCAGCGGTGGTCGGACCCTGGCGCAGGGCGCGCTGGCCTGGCTCTGGGCGCGCAGCCCCCAGAACATCCCCATCCCCGGCTTCCGCACCGTCGCGCAGGTGCAAGAGAACGCCGCCGCCATGCAGTTCGGCCCGCTGACCCCCCAGCAGATGCGGGAAATTGACGCCATCCTGGGGCGAGAGTAACTCGGTCGGGAGGGAACCGTTCAGCCTCGCCCCACCTCTGACCCCCTTCCCCTCTCCCGAACTTCGGAGGGCGCTTAAAAAGTCACCCCGAAGGCACAAAGACACCAAGAAACGGAAAAATTTCCTGTTTTTTCACCCTTTAGACACTTTGTGCCTTTGTCTCTTGGTGGTTTATTGCCTTGCCTCCTTCGTCCGGGAGAGGGGAGGTCCTTTGGCCCCCCTGCACTTCCGCTGGCTCTCACCCCTTTTTGACAATTCTGCCCTTTGGTGCTATACTATAAGTTCGCGGGTTATTTCTACAGGGGGAGTGGAATGAGCGTCTGGAATACGAACCAAAAGAAATCATATGCCCGAGTAGCCAGTTCACTGGGCCTGCCGGCCCTCATAGAGGTCCAACTGAAATCCTACGAATGGTTTCAACGAGAGGGCCTGCTGGACCTGTTCACCGAAATTTCGCCCATAGAGAGTTACACGGGCAATCTCCGGCTTCATCTGCCCAGTCGCAAGCCCGAAAGCCAGCAGTTCAATCTTCAATACCGCTTCGGGGACCCGCCGCACACCCAGGAGGAGTGCCTGGAGCGGGACCTCACCTATGCCGTGCCCCTCTATGTGGACATGGCGCTGGAGAATCGGGAGACGGGCGAAATCAGCCGGAGCGAAATTTTCCTGGGCGACTTTCCGCTGATGACCGAGAACGGTACCTTCATCGTCAACGGTACCGAACGGGTTGTCGTCAGCCAGTTAATCCGCTCTCCCGGCGTCTACTTTGAGGTGGAGGAAGACCGCACCACTGGCCGACGGCTCTGCATGGCCAAATTGATCCCCGACCGGGGGGCCTGGCTGGAGTTTGAGAGCCGCAAGACCGGCTACCTCACCCTCAAATTCAACCGCAAGCGCACCCTTCCCCTGACCATCTTCCTGCGCGCCCTGGCGGCCGTAGACGACGGGACCGGCTCCTCCGTCCTCACTGAAGGCACCGACGAAGAACTGCTGAAACTCTTTGAGGACGTGGACACCGCCCCCGACATCCAGTGGATTCTCACCACCTTCCGTCAGGAGCCGAACTGGGACCTCCGGGACGGTCGGAGTATTGCCGAGGAGGCGCTGCTGGAATTCTACCGGCGCGTCCGTCCGGGCGACCTGGCCACCCTGGAGAACGCGCGAGAGTTTCTGATCGCCCAAATTTTTGATGACCGCCGCTACGACCTCCAGCGGGTGGGCCGCTACAAACTCAACCAGCGCCTGGGACTGCGCATCTCCGAGGAGCGCCGGACCGTCACCAAAGCGGACATCGTCTCCATTGTCCAGCACCTGATTCGCATTAACAACGGCATGGAGGACGCCGACGATATTGACCATCTGGGCAACCGGCGGGTGAAGACTGTCGGGGAACTTATCCAGAACAAACTGCGGGTGGGCCTCCTGCGCCTGGAGCGGGTGGTCAAAGAGCGCATGTCCCTCCATCCGGAGTCGGAGCCCCTCACTCCCGTCGCCCTCATCAACATCCGCCCGGTGACGGCCGTCATCCGGGAGTTCTTCGGCTCCAGCCAACTCTCCCAGTTTATGGACCAGACCAATCCCCTGGCGGAGTTGACGCACAAGCGCACCCTCTCCGCCCTGGGCCCGGGCGGCCTGCGCCGGGAACGGGCCGGCTTTGAAGTCCGCGACGTCCACCACTCCCACTACGGCCGCATCTGCCCCATTGAGACGCCGGAAGGCCCCAACATCGGCCTCATCGGCCGCCTGGCGACCTTCGCCCGGGTCAACGAATTGGGATTCGTGGAGACCCCTTACCGCAAGGTCATCCGCTCCGTCCCGCCGACGGCCGACGCCCTGGTCGGCGAGATTCTCCGGGAGCGGATTGTGGACCCGGAGACCGGGGAGGTCATCGCCGAGGCCGGCGTGGAGGTGACGCCCGAACTGGCCCAACGCATCGCTGCTCTGAACCTGGAGGACGAAATCCCCATTCACCCCCGGGTGACGGATGAAATCGTCTACCTCTCCGCCGACAAGGAAGAGCACTATACTATCGCTCAGGCGACGACCCGGCTGGACGAGAAAGGGCGCTTTCTGAACCCGCGCGTCTCTGCCCGGCGCGGGGATGAGTTCTTGCTGACCACCCCGGACCGGGTGGACCTGGTGGATGTGGCCCCGCCGCAGATTGTCGGCGTCTCGGCCGCCCTCATTCCCTTCCTGGAGCACGACGATGCCAACCGGGCCCTCATGGGCTCCAACATGCAGCGCCAGGCCGTCCCGTTGCTCCTGCCGGAGCCGCCCCTCGTCGGCACCGGCGTGGAGTGGCAGGCCGCCGTGGATTCCGGCCAGGTCGTTCTCGCCGAAGCCGACGGCGAAGTGATCAGCGTCACCGGAGACCGCATCGTGGTTCTGGGGGACGACGGAAGCCGCAAAGTCTACCCCCTGCGCAAGTACAACCGCTCCAACCAGTCCACCTGCATAGACCAGCGCCCCCTCGTCCACAAAGGTGACCGGGTGCGCAAGGGGCAGGTCCTGGCGGATAGTTCCGCCACCTACGGCGGCGAACTGGCCCTGGGCCAGAACGTCCTCTGCGCCTTCCTCTCCTGGGAGGGCTGGAACTTTGAGGACGCCATCATCATCAGCGAAAGCCTGATCCGGGACGACAAGTTCACTTCCATCCACATTGAGAAGCACGAGACGGAGGCGCGGGATACCAAACTGGGCCCCGAAGAGATTACCCGTGATATTCCCAACGTCGGTGAGGACGCCCTGCGGGACCTGGACGAGAAGGGCATCATCCGCATCGGCGCCGAAGTCGGGCCCTCGGACATCCTGGTGGGCAAGATTACCCCCAAAGGCGAGAAAGAACTAACGCCGGAGGAGAAACTGCTGCGGGCCATCTTCGGCGAGAAGGCGCGCGAGGTCAAGGACTCCAGCCTGCGCATGCCCCACGGCGAGCGCGGCAAGGTGGTCAACGTCAAAGTGTTTGACCGCAGCGAGTACCGCGATCTGCCCACCGGCGTGGAGAAGATGGTGCGCGTCAGCGTGGCCCAGCGACGGAAGATTACCGAAGGCGATAAAGTCGCCGGGCGCCACGGGAACAAGGGCGTCGTCTCCCGCGTCGTCCCCATTGAGGACATGCCCTTCCTGGCCGACGGGACGCCGGTGGAAATGATCCTCAACCCCCTGGGCGTGCCGGGCCGGATGAACATCGGCCAGATTCTGGAGACCCACCTGGGCTGGGCCGTCCATCGGTTAGGCTTTCGGGCCGTCAGCCCCGTCTTTGACGGCGCCACGGAGGAGCAGATTGCCGCCGAACTGGCCCGGGCCTGGATGATAGACCGGGCCTGGAAGGAGGTGACCGAACGGGCATGGGCCTGGCTCACCGCCCAGGAGTACCCCCTGGAGACCCTCGCCAGCGATGACGAGGCCCGCCGGCTCTACATCCTGGCCTGGCTCCCCGACCGGGGCTACGACGAGGAACGTCTGGCCCGGGATGAAGTCTATGCCCGCCGCTCCGTCCTGCGGGAATGGCTGAGGGAACAGGGCTACGACCCGGATTTCCTCCTCTCCTTTGAGGATGACCCGCGCCCGGTGGCGAAGCGGGAGAAGGCCGACCGGGCCGCGCAGATGGCCTGTCTGCGTCTCTGGCTGGCCGACCATGGGCACGATACGGGTGACCTGCCCGATGAGGAAGTGGAGTTGCTGGCCACCCGCGTCAGCCTGGAGACGAAGGACCCGCTGCCCACCCTGGGCAAGGCCATCCTCTACGACGGGATGACCGGCGAACCCTTTGACCAGCCGGTGACGGTGGGTATGATTTATATGATGAAACTGGCCCACATGGTGGAGGACAAGGTTCACGCCCGCTCCACAGGCCCCTACAGCCTGGTCACCCAGCAACCGCTGGGCGGGAAGGCGCAGTTCGGCGGCCAGCGGTTCGGCGAAATGGAGGTCTGGGCCCTGGAGGCCTACGGCGCCGCCTACACCCTCCAGGAGATGCTCACCATCAAGTCCGACGACGTCCAGGGACGGGTGCGCACCTACGAGGCCATCGTGAAAGGGAAGCCCATTACCGAATCCGGCGTCCCGGCTTCGTTCAAGGTACTGGTCAAGGAGTTGCAGAGCCTCGGGCTGGCCGTGGAGGCCGTCACGGAGAGCGGAGAAGTCCTGCGGTTTGGGCGGGAGGAGAGTCGGCCGCGCATCCCGCGCCTGGCCATGGGTCTCCTGGGCCTGGGCGACCGCCACTCCGGTGAGTTTGACTAAATTCACAATCTGTGGTAAAATGCCCGCTCGTCAGACGGACGGCAGCCAGAGCCCCTGCCGTGCACGAAAGGACTCGTGAAGGCGGAAGGAGGCCATCGGTTGGCATAGATGGCCTTCTTCGCGGAATCTGAGGGAGAATCCCCATGCCGACGATCAATCAACTGGTTCGCAAAGGACGGAAGCCGAAGGAAAAGAAGACCAAGGCGCCGGCGCTGCAGTACATCTTCAACTCGTACAAGCAGCGGCGCTTCCGCATGCCGAAGGGCGCACCCCAGAAACGGGGCGTCTGCACCCAGGTGCGGACGATGACGCCGAAGAAGCCCAACTCCGCGCTGCGCAAAATCGCCCGCGTGCGGCTGACCAACGGCATTGAGATCACGGCCTACATCCCGGGCGAAGGGCACAACCTGCAGGAGCACTCCGTGGTGCTGGTGCGCGGCGGCCGCGTGAAGGACCTGCCTGGCGTCCGCTACCACATCATCCGGGGTGCACTGGATGCCGCTGGCGTGGACGGTCGCGCGCAGCAGCGCTCCAAGTACGGCACCAAGGCCAGCAAGGGTGGCAAGGGCGGCAAGGGCCCGGCCAAGCCCGGCGCGAAGCCCGTGAAAAAGAAGTAAGGCCAGATCAGAGCGGGCCTGAATGGTCGTCCTGCGAGATTTTGCGGGTCGTGCCGTTCGGCTCACCGATGAGCGACGGGCGCATATCCTGGAACATCCCGAGATGGATGGGGAGGAATACCGAATCGGTGAGACGCTCTCTGGGCCTGACTCGGTGGTTCAGAGTTATCGCGATCCCAACGTCTGGCTGTACCACAAGTTCTACGAGGAAACACCGGTCACCAGCAAATACCTTGTCGTCGTGGTGAAGCACATGGCGCGGGATGCCTTTATCATAACGGCGTTCTTCACGGATCGGGAAAAGAGGGGGATGCGGATATGGCCTTAACGATGCGGGTGTGGTATGATCAGGAGGGGGACTTTCTGGAAATCACTTTCCGGGAGGGAAAGGGATACTTTCGGGAGATTGGCGAGGATATTTACGAGCGAGTGGATGAGCAAGGGAACCTGCTGGGATATGCTTTCTTTAACGTGACCCATCACGAGCGCCAGGCCCTGGTGGTGCCGTTGGATATGCACCCACTTCAGAGGTTACTTCAGGGAGTCTGATGTCATCGCCGAAGGCAAATGTTGTGCTGACCGACACCCTGCAGGAAGCAGAACGGCTTCTGGCTCGGATGACCCGGGCAGAGAAAGCCCAGGTGCTTCAATGGGTGGTGCGTGACCTGGGGGAGGCATTTCCCGGCATAGAGAGTATGCCGGGCGTGTGCGGAGGAGAGCCGTGTATTGTCCGCACCCGAATCCCGGTCTGGCTGCTGGTGCAAGCCCGGCGATTAGGGGCCACTGAGGCAGACCTTCTGCGGGCTTATCCCACCCTGAGAGCGGAAGACCTGGCGAACGCCTGGGCGTATTACCGGGCCCATCGGGAGGAAATAGAAGAGCAGATTCGGTGGCACGAGGCTGCCTGATATGGCCCGATGCCTGCTCTCCAGGGACAGTTACTCCGAGTCAGTCGTCCGGCCTCTAAAGTGTGGGAATAACCGCACGCCGGAGATTGGAGAAGAAGAATGCCCAGACGATACCGTCCACCCAAACGAGAAATTGAGCCGGACCTGCGCTACCACAGCGTCCTGGTCGCCAAATTCATCAACAAAATTATGAAAGACGGCAAAAAGAGCCTGGCGACTCGCATTATGTACCAGGCGATGGACATTCTCCAGGAGCGGACCCGGCGACCCGCGCTGGAGGTGTTGGAGGAGGCGGTGCGCAATGTCTCTCCGGTTCTGGAAGTCAAGCCCCGGCGCGTCGGCGGGGCGACCTACCAGGTGCCGGTAGAGGTGCCGCCTCACCGCCAGACCAGTCTGGCCATCCGCTGGATCCTGGATGCCGCCCGCCATCGCTCCGGGCGCTCCATGGCCGAAAAACTGGCCGCCGAATTGATGGACGCCGTCAACAAGACCGGTGCCGCCATCAAGAAACGGGAAGACACCCACAGGATGGCCGAAGCCAACCAGGCGTTTGCCCACTATCGGTGGTAGCGCCCCATCGGGTGGGAGCCCGGGCGACCCGGAGGGACAGATGCGATGGCATGGCCACTGGAGCGGGTTCGCAATATCGGGATCATCGCCCACATAGACGCGGGGAAGACCACTACCACCGAGCGCATTCTCTTTTACACGGGAAGAACCCATCGGATGGGGACGGTGGATGAAGGAACCACCGTCACCGACTGGATGGTTCAGGAGCGGGAACGGGGCATCACCATCACCGCCGCCGCTGTCACCTGCTTCTGGCGGGACCATCAGATTAACATCATAGATACGCCAGGGCACATAGACTTTACCGCCGAGGTGCAGCGGAGCCTGCGCGTCCTGGACGGGGGCGTCGTGGTCTTTGACGCCGTCGCTGGAGTGGAGCCCCAATCGGAGACCGTCTGGCGGCAGGCCCGTTCCTTCGGCGTGCCCCTCATCGCTTTTATTAACAAAATGGACAAACTGGGCGCCGACTTCGCCCACGCCACCGAGACCATCCGGGAGCGGCTGGGAGCCAACCCCGTGACCCTCCAGTGGCCCATCGGCCGGGAACTCTCTTTCCGGGGCGTGGTGGACCTGCTGGAGATGCACGCGGTCACCTGGGTGGACGAGTTGGGCAAGGAGCCGGTGATAGAACCCATCCCTCCGGAACTGGCCGACGAGGTGCAGGCGTTACGGGAGCGGGTCCTGGAGCAGATCGTGGAGACGGACGACGACCTGATGGCCCGCTACCTGGAGGGCGAGGAGATTCCGGCGGCGGCCTTGCGGCGGGCCCTGCGGCGGGCCACCATCGCCGGGACCCTGGTCCCGGTGCTCTGCGGCTCCGCCCTCCGCAACAAGGGGGTGCAGCCCCTGCTGGACGCCATCGTGGACTACCTGCCCTCGCCCCTGGACATTCCACCGGTGCAGGGGGAGAATCCCCGCACCGGGGAGCCGGAGACCCGTCCTGCCGATGTCAACGCCCCGCTGGCGGCGCTGGCCTTCAAGGTCGCCAGCGACCCCTACGTGGGCCGTCTGGTCTACGTGCGGGTCTACTCGGGCAAACTCAAGGTCGGTTCCACCGTCTACAACCCCGGCAAGGGGCAGACGGAGCGCATCGGCAAACTCCTGCGGATGTTCGCCCGGGACCGGGAGGAGATTCCCGAACTGACGGCCGGGGACATCGGCGGTGTGGTCGGCTTGAAGGCCACATTTACCGGCGACACGCTGTGCCCACCGACGGCTCCCATCATCCTGGAACCCATCGTCTTCCCGGAGCCGGTGGTCTTCGTGGCGATTGAGCCGAAGACGGCGGCGGACCAGGAGCAGTTGCACCAGGCCCTGCGGCGACTGGCGGAGGAAGACCCCACCTTCGTCGTCCGCACCGACGAGAACACCGGCCAGACCATCCTGGCCGGAATGGGGGAACTCCACCTGGAGATTCTGGTGGACCGGCTGGTGCGGGAATTCCGCGTGGAAGGACGGGTGGGGCGCCCCCGGGTGGCTTATCGGGAGACAGTGACCGCCCGCGCGGAGGCGGAGGCAGTCTTTGACCGGCCCATCAGTGGGACTCCTCAGTACGCCCGGGTGCGCCTGGCGGTGGAGCCGCTGCCGTCGGGAGGCGGATTCCGGTTTCAGGACCCCGGTCGGGGGAAACTCCTGCCGCCGCCCTTCGTGAAGGCGGTGGAGGAGGGGTGCCGCGAGGCGATGGAGAGCGGCGTCCTGGCAGGCTACCCCCTGGTGGATGTGCAGGTGACTCTGCTGGACGGGACCTGGGACGCGGAAACTTCCACCGAACTGGCTTTTAAGGTGGCCGGGTCTATGGCCTTCAAGCGGGCGGTGGAGGAAGCGAAGCCGGTGCTGCTGGAACCGGTCATGCGGGCGGAAGTGGTGGTGCCGGAGGCATCTCTGGGGGAGGTCATCGGTGACCTGAACAGTCGGGGGGCCGCCATTGAAGGGATGGAAGGGCGGCCGGGCGGCGTGCGCGCTGTCCGGGCGATGGTGCCCCTGGCCCGGATGTTCGGTTATGCCACCGACGTCCGTTCCCTGACCCAGGGACGAGGCACCTTTACGATGGAATTCCACCACTACGCACCGGTGGATAAAGAGCAGATGGAGGCCATTTTATATGGCGGTCGTGGCTGGTAGAAGACGCTCTCACTCCGTTGGGAGTTGTTCTCCAGTGCCGTTCGGGCCGGGGGATAACTCCGGCCCGAACTATTTCCCGTTGTAGCGCAAGATTTATCTTGCACGAAAACCAACGAATCATCTGCTGAAAGGAGAGAGGAGAGATGGCAAAGCCAAAGTTCGTCCGTGAGAAGCCGCACGTAAACGTGGGGACCATCGGACACATTGACCATGGCAAGACCACGCTGACGGCGGCGATTACCAAAGTGCTGGCCATGCGGGGCATGGCGGAGTACAAGTCCTACGACGAGGTCGCCAAAGCGGACGCGAAGATGTTCCGCCGCGATGCGACGAAAATCCTCACCGTCGCCATCGCCCACGTGGAATACGAGACCGAGAAGCGGCACTACGCCCACGTGGACTGTCCGGGGCATGCGGACTACATCAAGAACATGATCACGGGTGCGGCGCAGATGGACGGGGCCATCCTGGTGGTGGCGGCGCCGGACGGGCCGATGCCGCAGACGCGGGAGCATGTGCTGTTGGCGCGGCAGGTGGAAGTGCCGGCGATGGTGGTGTTTCTGAACAAGGTGGACATGATGGAGGATGAGGAGCTCCTGGAGCTGGTGGAGCTGGAGCTGCGGGAGCTGTTGGACAAGTACGGTTTTCCTGGGGACGAGGTGCCGATCGTGCGCGGCAGTGCGCTGAAGGCGCTGCAGAGCGACTCCAAGGACCCGAATGCGCCGGAGTACCAGTGCATTTGGGAGCTGTTGCGGGCGGTGGACGAGTACATCCCGACGCCGCAGCGGGCCATTGACAAGCCCTTCCTGATGCCGATCGAGGATGTGTTCAGCATCAAGGGGCGCGGCACGGTGGTGACGGGGCGCATCGAGCGCGGCGTCATTCGGCCGATGGACGAGGTGGAGATCGTAGGTCTGCGGGAGACGCGGCGGACGGTGGCGACGGGTGTGGAGATGTTCCGCAAGACGCTGGATGAGGGGCAGGCCGGCGACAATGTGGGTGTGCTCCTGCGGGGCATTGAGCGGGACGAGGTGGAGCGCGGCATGGTGCTGGCGGCGCCGGGGAGCATCACCCCGCACACGACCTTTGACGCCGAGGTGTACGTGCTGACGAAGGAGGAGGGCGGCCGGCACACGCCGTTCTTTGCCGGCTATCGGCCGCAGTTCTACATTCGGACGATGGATGTGACGGGCGAGGTGTTCCTGCCCGAGGGTGTGGAGATGGTGATGCCGGGCGACCGGGTGAACCTGCGGGTGAAGCTGATCGCGCCGGTGGCGCTGGAAGAGGGTTCGCGCTTCGCCATCCGCGAGGGCGGCCGCACCGTCGGCGCCGGCGTCATCACCAAGATCGTCGAATAAT
>CALDFY010000289.1 GCA_937942115.1 uncultured Anaerolineae bacterium
GCCGTCTGCTTCCGCTGCTCCTCCCGAATGTCCCGGACAGTCCGGGCGATGACCGGCAGGGTGAACTCCTTCAGGGGGGAGACGGCCCGCAGCAGCGCGTCGGTGTAGAGGCGAGCGGCCTGCTCTCTCTGGGTGGAGGTAAGGGCGGGCAGGTCGCGCGCCAGCGCCGCCTGCAGGGCCTGCTCCACGCCGGATTCGTCCAGCGCGGCGGGCAGGTCGGCCAGCGCGGCCTGGACGGCGGAGAGGTCGGCGAAGCGGAGGGTCAGCGCGCCGCGCAGGGCCGGGTCGGCGCAGTGGGCCTGGGCGTACGCCTCGGCGCGCCGGGCGGCCTCCAGCAACTGGTGCGCGGTCTGGGGCGCGCGCAGCCAGCGGTCCAGGCCGGCCTGGATTTCCTCACCGCCGATGTCGGCCAGCGCGTCCCCGGCGGCCTCCATAAACTCCTCCCCCAGCCAGGTTCGGGCCTGATGCTTGAGGAGGGCGACGAGCAGGCGAATCAAGTGTTTGGGCCACCCGGCATCCATTGCCACCTCACGCTTCACACCTCACGTTTCACGCTTCACGTTTCACGTTTCACGCTTCACGCTTCACGTATTCCGTATTCCGTGCTCCCCTGCTCCCTGTCACGGCGTCGGGGTGCCCTCGGCCTGGCGGCAGAGGCGGATGCCCTCCTGGGCGTTGGCGTCGTTCGGGTCTATCTGGAGCGCGGCCTCAAAGAGCGGGTAGGCCCGTTCGCACTGGGCCATATAGAAGTAACAGAGGCCCAGGGTGTAGAAGTACTCAATGCGGGGCCCCCGGACCGGTTCGGCTTTGAGGGTGGCCGTCACCGTGCCGTCGGAGGCCACCCAGAGGGGGCCGGTATTCAGCGGGGTGTTGGAGAGGGTCCGCAGGCCGCTGAACCAGCCCACATACACCTGGCCAACGGGTGGGTCGGGCATTCGCTCCAGGGCCAGCGTGACCTCGCCGGTGGCCGCGTTCATCGTCATCTGACCGCGCGCGGCGGCCCAGGCGCCGGCTCTGTCGGTGGGGGTCAGGACGGCGGAGAAGTGGACCATCGCGTTGTCGGTGGGACGGAGCCGCCCCTCCAGGATTTTACGGGCCAGGGTCGGATACGTGTACTCCTTCTGGACCGGCTCCACGGTCACGTAGAAGCCACGCGTGGCCCGGCGGGAGGCCCGGTAGGCCATATCTATGGCTTTCTCAAAGTTGGGGATGGCCGATTCGTAGTTGCGCTGGGTCCAGTAGACGGTCGCCAGGCGCCCGTAGGCGGTGGCGTACTCCGGGTCGGCCTGGATGGCCTGTTCCAGGTACCGCCGGGCCTCCTGGTACTCCTCAATCGCGTAGTAGGCCCAGCCCAGTTGGGCCAGCGCGTCGGCCCGGTAGGGCGCCAGTTCCACCGCCTGGCGGTAGGCGGCGATGGCGCCGGAGGGATTCAACAGCGCCTGCCGGTTCCGCCCGATGTCCAGGTAAAGGTACGCCAGTTTGGGATGAATCTCCAGCGCCTTCTGGTAGGCCTCCACCGCCCCGCTGTAGTTGCCCATGATCTCCAGCGCGTAGCCGTAGGCCCGCAGTCCGTCCACACTCCGGGGGTCCAGTTTCTGGGCTGTCCGAGCCGCCTCCAGCGCGGCGTTCCACTGTCCGCTATCCATATACGCCTCGGAGAGATACGCGTAGGTCCCGGGGTACTCGGGCTCCAGGCCGATGGCCCGGTCGCAGGCATCCAGCGCGTCCTCCACCCAACCGACCCAGTCGTAGGCCAGGCAGAGGGCGGCCCAGGCAGGGGCGGAGTGGGGGTCTATCGCCACCGCCTGCTCCCCGTACCGGACGGCCTTCAGGGGCTGACCGTCCAGCACCAGCAGGCGGACCAGGGGCGGATAAAGAGAGACGTCGTTGGGAAACAACCCGATGGCCTGCTGATAGACCGCGATGGCACTCCGCAGGTCCCCGTCCCAGTAGTACCCGTCCGCCTCTATCTGGTAGGACTGGGGGGAACGGGTGGGAGTCGGGGTGGGCACAACGGTCACCTCTACCTCCTGCGGCTGGACCCGAAAGTAGGCGTACCCCGCCGCCCCGATGAGCAGGAGCAGGAGGAGGACCCGCCAGGGATTGGAGCGTCTTCGCCTTCGCCGACTCAGGTACATTGCGTGCCCTTTGCGCCTTCTGCCGTTTTACGGCTATGAGTATGCCACGAATCGGGGAATTTGTCCAGAGTCTGCGGGCCGATAGGGTTGCGCCCATTTGTCCGCAGTTCGGTTCGGGGGTATAATTCATCTGCGGGGCAATTATTTGTAGGGGCAGGGCTTGCCCATGCCCAGGCTTGCCCATGCCCCCTACGGGGCAACCGCAGGGGTTGCCCCTACATTCCCGACCCATTGGGGGCAACCCCTGTAGGGGCAGGGCTTGCCCCTGCCCAGGCTTGCCCCTGCCCAGGCTTGCCCTTGCCCCCTACGGGGCAACCGCAAGGGTTGCCCCTACATTCCCGACCCATTGGGGGCAACCCCTGTAGGGGCAGGGCTTGCCCCTGCCCAGGCTTGCCCTTGCCCCCTACATACCCCCGCCTCGGGGGAGAGAGATATGCTGGTGCGAGACCGGATGACCCCGAATCCGATCACCCTGCGTCCGGGCAGCGACCCGCTGGCCGGGCTGGCGATCTGCAAGAGCGGCGGCTTCTGCCACCTGCCGGTGGTGGACGAGAACGGCCGTCTGGTGGGGATGGTCACCGAGGAGGAACTGAAGCATTTCCTGGCGACCGCGCCCTCCCCCGGCGTCCTCCAGCGGCAGCACCGGGTGGAGCAGGTGATGAGGTCGCCGGTCGTCTCCGTGCCGCCGGACTATCCCCTGGAGGAGGCGGCCCGACTGATGATCCGCCACAACCTCAGCGGGTTGCCGGTGGCGGATGAGACAGGCCGACTGGTCGGCATCATCACCCGTTCCGACATCTTCGCCCAGTTCGCCGAAGCGCTGGGCGCCGATACGACAGCGGTCCGGGTCACCGTCCGGGTGCCCAACCGCCCCGGGGAACTGGCCAAACTGGCCGGGCGCATCGCGCAGGCGGGGGGCAACATCTGCTCCGTCGTCTCCCACTCTCCGGGAACCACGGGCCAGATGGACCTGACGCTGCGGGTGGAGGGCGTGGGCCGGGACGCGTTGCTCTCGGCCATCCAGGCCGACCCGGAAGTGGAAGTCCGCCACGTCTGGGAACGGGAGGTGGAGGGGCGATGAGACGCCCGCCCGGGTGGGCCCGCGCGCTGGCCCTGGGGGCCCTGCTGCTGACGGCCTGCTCGTCCGGAGGGACCGGCGGCGGACCGCCGGAGGGGGATCCCATTGCCCTGGCCCAGGCCACCCCCCCGCCCCAGTCCCTGCTGGTCCCGGGAGAGACCGCCGAAGGGGCCCTGGAGGCCGGAGAGACGGACCGCTGGGTCTTCGCGGCCGCCGGGGGGGATTCCGGGACGTCCAACCTGGTCACCGTGGAGGTCTGGTTTCGCCCCAGCACGGCCTCCGACCCGGAGGCGTCGCTGCGGGCCACCCTGCTGGCGCCGGACGGCACGACAGTGGCCGAAGCGGAGGGCACAGTCACCCTGCCGCCGTACATCGTGGAACAGGAACTCCCCCAGACCGGCTCCTACCTCCTGCGGCTGGAGGCGTTAGCGGGGACGCCGGGCCGCTACACCCTGCTGGTCACCCTCTCCGGGGAGCGCTACCTGACCCGACCGGAGGTCTATAGCGGCGGACCGCCAGCGGGCTGGCCGCTGGAGGAACTCCCTGCGGGCAGTTCCGGCTTTGCCTGGCCGGCGCCGCGTCGGGCCATTTCGGGCTGGTACTTTCACGACCCGTCCAACCCCCGCCACATCGGGCTGGACATTGCGGCGGCCCTCCACGACCCCATTTTCGCCACCGCCGACGGGGTGGTCTCCTTCGCCGACGTCTCCGGCGGCTACGGCAACCTGGTCGTCATAGACCACGCTGACGGCTGGCAGTCCTGGTACGCGCACCTCTCGGCCTTCTCCGTCGTCGTCGGCCAGCAGGTGCGGCAGGGGGAAATCATCGGCGCGGCGGGTAGCACCGGCCGCTCCAGCGGGCCGCACCTCCACTTTGAACTGCGCCATAACGGGGTGCCGGTGGACCCCCTGGTCTATTTGCACTGAAAGGTGGTCGCAACCGTTCAGCCTCACCCCTCCCCCGGCGGCGCAGCCGCTGGGGGTGGGGTGAGGAAGTACCGTCCGGGGTCATGTTCGCCAGTTACTGGATTCGCCAGCGGGATTACCTGCTGAAAATCAGCCGGGCGCTGACCGCCCAACTGGACCTGGATACCGTCCTGGCCGAAGTGCTCAAGGCGGCGATGGAAATGCTGGGCGGGCAGGCGGCCCTTATCGCCGTCCGGGAGACGGATGGTCGGTTCACCATTCGGGCCGCGCGCGGCTTCCCGTCCCGGCTTCAGGACTACTTCTCCCTCCTACTGGCGGACATTCCCGACCAGGTGGACCCGTTTCTTTTCCGGATTCCGGACCTGGAAGCAAAACTGGCGGAGGTCGCCCTGCGGACCGGCCTCCCTTTCAGCCAGGTCATCGCCCTCCCGATGCGGATCGGGCAGGAACTGATCGGCGTCCTCTACGTCATCCGGGCCTACGGCGCGGCCTTCACCACAGACGACCGGCAGGTCCTGGCCAGTTTCGCCGACCAGGCCGCCATCGCCGTCCACAATGCCCAGTTGTACCAGCGGCTGGCCCAGGAGAAGCGCCGCCTGGACGCCATCCTGGAATCCAGCGCCGACGGGGTGATGATTCTGGACCCCGGCCAGCGCATCACCGTCTTCAACCGCGCGCTGGCGGAGATGACCGGCTGGTCGGCCGCCGAGGCCATCGGCCGCCACCACGACGAGGTCATCCGGTGGGCCCGGCGGGATACGGAGATGGACCTGAGCCGGGCCACGGCGGGCGGCTGGCCCCTGGCCCAGTCCCGGGGGAAGACCGTCCTCTACGTGGAGGGGGACCTGCGCCGTCGGACCGGCGGTGTCCTCAGCGTGGGCATCACCTACGCCCCCCTCCTGGACCGGGAAGGGAGACTGGTCAACATCATCGCCAACGTGCGGGACATCACCCGGTTCCGGGAGGCGGACCGGCTCAAATCCACCTTCGTCTCCGTCGTCTCCCACGAACTGAAGACGCCGGTGGCGACGATTCTGGGGTACGCCGAAACCCTGGCCCGCCCAGACGCCCAATGGGACCCGGAGACGGTCCGGGAACTGGCCGGGGTGATTCAGGACGAAGCCCGGCGGCTGGACCGTCTCATCACCGATTTGCTGGACGCCTCCCGCATCCAGGCCCGGGCATTGCCCCTCCGGCAGGAAGAGGTGGACCTGGAACTGCTGGCCCGGCGGGTCGTCCAGCGGTTCCAGCCTCAGACCGACCGCCACGACATCGCCGTCCGCTTCCCGCCGGACTTCCCCACCGTCCAGGGGGACCCGATGCGCCTGGAGCAGGTGCTGAACAACCTGGTCTCCAACGCCATCAAGTACTCGCCGGAGGGGGGACGGATCCGCATCCGGGGGGAGGTGCGGCCCGAAGAGGTGGTCGTTTCGGTGAGCGACGAAGGCATCGGTATCCCCGCGACGGAACAGGGGCGTATTTTTGACCCCTTCTACCGGGTGGACGAGGCGCCGGTTCGGCAGGCGGGTGGCGTTGGCCTGGGGCTCTATCTGGCCCGGGCGATTGTGGAGGCCCACGGGGGGCGCATCTGGGTGGAGAGCGAGCCGGGGAAAGGCGCCACCTTCTCCTTCAGCCTCCCCCGCCCCCGACGCGATAGCCTCCCAGCACCTTCAGGTTAAACTCACACAAAGACACCAACACACGGAGAAACGACCTTCGTGTCTCTGTGCCTTTGGGTGAAAACGATTCTTTGTAAGGAGGAAAATGGCTCAGCAACTGATGGCCCGAGTGACCTGTCCCAATTGCCGACAGACTTTTGGGATGCCCCTGGAGCAAATCCTGGATACGGAAATGGACCCCTCGGCCAAAGCCCGACTGCTGGCCGGTCAGGTCAACCTGGCCGTCTGCCCCGCATGCGGGTTCGCCAGCATTCTGGAGGTCCCCTTTCTCTACCACGACCCGCGCAAGGAACTGGCGCTGGTCTACATGCCCATGGCCGCCGGACGGACCGATATGGAGCGGCAGCAGGCCATCGGCGCCCTCTCCCGCGCCGTGATGAGCACACTCCCCCAGGAGCAGCGGAAGAGTTACCTGCTCAATCCCCAGGTCTTCCTTACCTATGAGAGCCTGGTCAACCGGGTGCTGGAGGCCGACGGCGTCACCCCGGAGATGATGCAGGCCCAGCGGGACCGGGCGGACCTCCTGAAGCGATTGCTGGAGGCGTCCACCCCCGAGGAGCGGATGGCCCTTGTCCAGGAAAACGAGGCGATGCTGGATGAGAGTTTCTTCCGCATCCTCTCCCTCAATCTGGAGCAGGCCGACGCGATGGGATTGGCCGATGCCTTTCAGCAACTGATGGCGTTGCGCGCGCTGCTCCTGGAGCAGACGGCGGTAGGGCGCAAACTGGCCGCCCGTTCCCGCGCGCTCCAGGCCCTGCAGGCCGAACCGACGCGGGAGAAACTGCTGGACCTGCTGGTGGAGGCCGAGGACCCGGCGACCCGTGCGGTGCTGGTCACTTTCGGGCAGCCGCTGGTGGATTATCTCTTCTTCCAGAAACTGACCCGCCGCATAGAAGGCGAGACGGACGAAGAGCAGCGCAAGCGGCTGGAGGCGCTGCGGGAAGAGGTGATGGGGATTCGGGAGCAAATCCGGGCCCAGGCCCGGGAGGAAGTGCAGGCCAAACTCCAACTGCTGCGGGACCTGCTGACCTCGGAACAACCGGAGTTACTGGCCCGCCGCCGCCTGGTGGACCTGGATGACCTGTTCCTGAACGTCCTGGCCTCCGAGATGGAGGGCGCGCAGCAGGCCGGCGACCGGGAGACCCTCTCCCGCCTGCAGGAGGTCTGGCAACTGGTCATCCGCATCCTCCAGGAGCAGGTGCCGCCGGAACTCCGTCTGCTGACCGGGTTGCTGGAGGCGCCGGATGAGGAGACGATGCGGCAGGTCCTGGAGGCCAATGCGCAGATGCTGACCGACTCGTTCCTGGCGCTCCTGGAGCGGGTCGTGCAGGATATGCGGGAGCGGGGGGAGGAGGAGGTTGCCCAGAAAGCCGCCCGCGCTCTGGAACTGGCCCGAACGATGCAGCCGGCCCGGCCGGAGGAGAAACGCCCGCCCCAGCGTCCCAGCGGGCTGGTGATGGTGAGAGGGTAGGCCGTTTGGGGCGGCGGGCAGCCGCCGCCCCCAAAAACCCCTCCCAGCCCCCTTCCCTTCTCCCCCAGGTGGGAGAGGGGAAGGGGGATTGGGGGTAGGGGTGAGGGCAAATCCCCCGTTCGGCGAAAAACCCACACTTGTCAGGGGAGGGAACCCCCTCGCTGCGGGGGGAAAGGGGATAGAAAGGTTCTGTGGCGGCGACCTCCAGTCGCCGCCACAAAACCGTCACGGCTTCTCAATCACGATTTCCCAAGACCCCTGCGCTCCGTCCGGGCACAAAGGGAGCGTCAGGCCGGAGATGACCGGCGCGTTGGGTTCGTCCACGCTCAGCGCGTAGAAGACCCCCGGCTGGAGGGTGAAGTCGGCGTAGCCCGGACTCACCCAGGGGCGCAGGCCGGTGACGGCCCGGTCGGCGCCGTCGGCCCAGAGGAGCCAGAGCACCACCCCCTCCAGCGGCCGGGGTCCGGCAGGGGTCGGCGTCGGGCGGCGGGGGGAGGGGGTGACCGTCGGCTCCGGCGGCGGGGGGGCCTGCACCCACACGCGCAATTGCCCCGGCGTCCCCTCGCAGGCCGGATTCTGCGCAACGACCCGGTACGGGGACGGGGCCGGCGTCATTGCAAGGAAGGGAGCCGCAGTGGCCGTTGGCGTCAGGATCAGAGGCGTCGGCGAGATTGGGAGGACCGGAGCAGTCGGCATCGGGGTCGGGAGGATGCCCCCAGGGGAAGCCTCCGGCGTCTCCAGATACACCCGCATCGCCGGGGTGTAGATGCCCAGGCGCTGGGCCAGTTGGCTCAGGCGCCGCATGGTCGGCGCGGGCTGACCGTGCGCCGCGTACGCCTCTATCATCGCCGCCAGCGCGTCCTGGACGTCCTGCCCGCGCAGGCCCTTCAGCCGGGCCAGGGCCCGGTCCATATCCCCGTCGGCGACGTACCCCAGCGCGGCCAGTCGGATCCATTCGTGCCGGTAGTCGCTGCGGAGCAGAGGCGGGGTCGTGTTGTAGAGTTGGACGGGGTCAATCAGCCAGGCGTAGACCAGGCCCAGCGCCAGGCCGAGGGCCATGCCGAGGGAAAGAGCGAGGAATCGGGCCCGAAAGGTCACGGCGCCCCTCCCAGATAGGGCCACATCGCCGGAGTGGCGGCCCCCAGCGCTTCGGCCAGCCGCACCAGCATCGCGATGTCTTCGGGACGGCCGTTCTGGGCGATGAGCGTCTCGGTCAGTTCCACCAGGGGGCGGGTGGGCTGTTCGGGGTCCAGTCGGGCCAGCCGATCCCGGGCCGCGTCGGGGTTCCCCTCCACCCGATACGCAGCGGCGACCATCAGGATGTAATCGTTCCGGTAGTCCTGGCGCAACTGGGCAGGGGCGGTATTAGTGTACTGGACCGGCCAGAGGACCCAGCCGACCAGGAGTCCCAGGGCGATGCCCAGGGCCAGACCCGCCAGTCCCAGGAGAAGCAGGTTGCGCATAAGGGCCTCTCATAACAATGTAGGACAACTCCAATGGAGTTGTCCTACAGTGCCGGAGGTGGGAGTCGAACCCACATGGGCTGGGCCCACACGATTTTGAGTCGCGCGCGTCTGCCTGTTCCGCCACTCCGGCCTGTCGGATAGTATACCGGCAAACGGGCTTTTCGTCAACTTTCCACATCCCTCCCCCGGCCCTTCGGGCCACCCCCTCTCCTGACCAAAGGGTCAGGAGAGGGAGGGGTCGGGGGAGGGGTGAGGCCTCTGCCGCCGAAGACGAGCGGGAGAGGGGAGGGGGCAGAGGGTGGGGTGGGGGCAGAACGTCCGCCAGCAAAAGCGTCACCAATGATGAACCACCCCCCGTGCAGATGGGCTAAAAGCCCAACGGTGCTAACATTTTGAACGTGCCAGCCATTTTCTGAAGTGCCTGGCACGTCCTGGCGCAGGCCGCCAGGCCTGTCTATCGTGTAGCAAACGTTTGGGATTTACATGTAGCGCAGGCCGCCAGGCCTGTCTATCGTGTAGCGAACGTTTGGGATGTACATGTAGCGCAGGCCGCCAGGCCTGTCTATCGTGTAGCGAACGTTTGGGATTTACATGTAGCGCAGGCCGCCAGGCCTGTCTATCGTGTAGCGAACGTTTGGGATTTACATGTAGCACAGGCCGCCAGGCCTGTAAGGTCGTCTATCGCAGGCTGACAGCCTCCGCCACAGAAAGAGGGCGCTGGCTCAAATGGGCTGCAGGACCCGGTCGGCTCGGAGTTGTTTCAGCACGACCTGATCCTGGAGTGGGTTGGCTTCCCGCGCCGCCTCCCGCCAGGCCCGGGGGAGACCGGCAATATCCCGGCGCTGGTAGCCGAAGGCTTCCCAGAACTGCAAGACCTCTGGCGGCGCGTTGGCCGGAAGAATCAGGATAGCGGCCTCGCACATCAGTTCTCGGGCCGCTTCTTCCATTTCTGTCAGCAATGCCCGACCCACTGAGAGGCTCAGGCGGGCCGGAAAGACCAGAAAATCGGTCACCCGCACGACCAGGTTCTCCACCTGCCATCCCAGAAGGCCGACGATATCCCCTTCCATTTCGGCCAGCAGGAAGCCAACGGCCCCCAACCGTTGCAACACCTCTGAGGGTGTCACCGGTTTATGGGGACGCCCCCGGTTGACGAAGGCGGCGATTCGCTCCGAGTCGGCCGGACGGGCCCGCCGAATGCGAATCTGCGATGATTCCGTCATTGTTGTTGCCCTCTCTGCTGGGATGCTCTAATTATACCTGAATTTGCGCGGAAGCAAAAGCGAGTACTGGCACTCCTCCGTTTTCCGTGCTATAATCTCTCCTGCTATGAGAGGCTCATCTGTTTTCCCTATCATCCGGTTTCTGATGCTGGCCCTCGGGGCCCTGCTTCTGGTTCTGCTGTTGGCAGGGTGCGGCGAACAGCCCCTGCTCTCGGAGGTCTCCTTCTCCAAAGACCGCATCACCCCCAACGCCGACGGTCAGGACGACGTGCTGGTCATCCGCTACCGCCTGGCCCGCGCTGCCGACCTCTCCATATATTTTCTGGATGAAGCGGGCAACCGCTACGTTTTCCGGGACCGTCAGCCCCGCGCCCCCACGGGTGAGCGGGAGCCGTATTCTGTCTATTTCTCCGGCATTGTGGATGGCTACACTCTGCCAGGGGAAACCTTTGACGGCTTCACCGTCACCCACCGGGTGCTGCAGGACGGCGTCTACACCTGGGTGGTGGAAGCGACCGAGGAGAACGGCCACACCGAACGGGTGACCGGTACCCTGACCATCGCCGAAGCGGATACGGCGCTGCCGGAACTGCGCAACTTCACCGTCTCGCCGCCCCTCTTCACCCCCAACCGGGACGGTATCAGCGACCGGGCGCGGATGAACGTCTTCGTGACCAAGCCGTATGTGTCGCTTCGGGTGTATCTGGTGGGGGAAGACGGGGTGCGGTATCACGTGGGGGAGGACGAACGGAGTCCTGCCCGCCCCGGTGAGCGGGGCCTGCATACCTTTGACTACGACGCCGGGGTGGACCAGGGGGCCGACCCCCCGCCCGACGGCACCTACACGGTCTGGGCGGAGGTGCAGGACGCGATCGGCCAGCGGGTGGTCGCCGCGTCCGCGCTGACCATCCAGAACGGCGGGGTGCCCCGGGCCTACATCCTCAACGCCGAGGTGGAGTGGTCGGCCCGGAGCGTCGCGCTGGGCGAGACCCTCTGGTTCACGCTGACGGTGGAGAACGACAGCGCCACCCCTATCCGCACCAGCGGCCCGCCCCCGGGCACGGTCTACGAAAGCGACCAGAACTACGCCACGCTGGGGGAGACCATCCAATCCGGTGTCTTCCGGGTGGGCATCCACTGCGAGAACGCGCTCATCAACTACCCCTGGCGCTGGGCAGTGGGGGACGAGAGTGTTCTGATAAAGGACGAGGAAGGCCACCTGTATCTGCCGCCCTTCACCCGCGCCGTCGTGACCGGCGGCATCCGTTTCGTGAGCGTGGAGGGGAAACGCAACCCTCAATACTGCTGGGCCGGCCTTATCCACGAGGACGTGGAAATCTCTTCGGTGAACGACCGGGTGGACCCGGTGTTTCTGTTTATTCAGGTGCCGTAAGAGATGCAAAGAGTCGCAGGACATTAAGTGGGGAGGCCCCTTTTGCCCCCACCCCCCTTTATCCCCCTCACAAGTGTAGGTTTTTTGCGCCCCCCTCGTTCTGGGGGGGGCGGCGGGCTTCTTTGCCCCTCACCCCCCTTACCCCCCCTCCCCATCGCTCCGCTCTGGGGAAAGGGGAGGGGAAGAAAGGGGATTTTTGGGCGGGCGGCGAAGCCGCC
>CALDFY010000290.1 GCA_937942115.1 uncultured Anaerolineae bacterium
CGGCTTCGCCGCCCGCCCAAAAATCCCCTCCTTTCTCCCCTCCCCTCTCCCGAACTTTGTTCGGGAGAGGGGAGGGGTCGGGGGAGGGGTGAGGCCTCCCCTCTCCCGAACTTCGTTCGGGAGAGGGGAGGAGCCGGGGGAGGGGTGAGGCAAGCGCACCGAAAAAGTTCGTGCCATCGGGCTGAAAGCCCGCCCTATGTCTTCCCGCGATTCAACGCAGTGCTATCCCGGCTTTTCTACCGGTGCAAAAGATGATATAATGCTCACCCGGAACACGGGGTTCCCCCGATTTGCCCGGAATGAGGTGACCTTTATGCGAACGCCTTTCATCGCCGGCAACTGGAAAATGCACAAAACGATAGACGAAGCGGTCGCGCTGGTGACCGAACTGCGAGCCCTGCTGGAGGGTTTAGAGGGGATAGAGGTCGCTGTCTGCCCGCCGTTCCCCGCGCTGGAGGCCGTGCGGCAGGCCCTGACTGGCTCCTCTATCCGCCTGGGCGCGCAGAATATGCACTGGGAGGAGGCCGGGGCCTTTACCGGCGAGGTCTCCCCCCGGATGCTGGTGGGCCTGTGCGATTGCGTCATCATCGGGCACTCGGAGCGGCGTACCCACTTCGGCGAGACCGACGAGATGGTGAACCGCAAACTGCGCGCCGCCCTGGCGCACGGCCTGACCCCTATCGTCTGCGTGGGGGAGAATCTGGAGCAGAACCGGACCGGGAAGACGGAGGCCGTCGTCGGGGCGCAGGTGCGGGCCGCCTTCGCCGGGGTGGGGGCCGAGGAGGCCCGCCAGGTCGTCATCGCCTACGAGCCCATCTGGGCCATCGGCACCGGCGTCCCTGCCTACGGCCCGGACGCCAACCGCATCGTCCGCGATGCCATTCGCGCCGTCCTGGCCCAACTCTACGGGGACGAGGTCGCACAGGCCATCCGGGTCCAGTACGGCGGGTCGGTGACCCCGGCCAACATCGCCGAGTTCATGCAGGAGCCGGAGATTGACGGTGCGCTGGTGGGCGGTGCCAGCCTGCGCGCCGCCGACTTCGCCGCCATCGTCCGTCAGGGCCTGGGGGCGAAGATGGGACGCGGATAAACGCGTCCTCACCCCACCCCCAGCGGCTTCGCCGCTACCCCCTCCCCTCTCCTGACCGAAGGTCAGGAGAGAGGAGGGGGTGCCGCCGCAGGCGGCGGGGAAGGGGTGAGGCTGAATAGCAATGATTGCCATAACCTATGTGCCGACTCCGCCCGGTCGTCCACCTGTTCACCGTCATCGCTCTGCTGGTTTTCATCGGGTACCTGGTCGTCTTCCTGGACTACTCGGTGGCCCTCTTCCGCTGGCCGTACGACTACGACCAGGGAGAGGGGTTTGAACTCTACGACGCGGTGCTCTACCGCCAGGGGGAATGGCCGTACCGGGATAACAGCACTTTCCCGTTCTACGGCTCCAATTACCCGCCGCTCTTCCACCTGCTCATCGTCCCGCTCCTGGGGGTTTTCGGCCCGCGCCTGGTCGCCGGACGGCTGGTCTCGTTTCTGGCGACGCTGGTCACGGCGGCGACGGTCGCCTGGATCGTGCGGCGAGAAGTCGGGGGTCGGCGCGGCCCCCTTCTCTGGGCCATCCCGATTCTGGCGGGGCTTTCTTTTCCGGCGGCCAACATCGTCTACCAGATCGGCCCCCTCTGTCGTCTACATATGACAATGGTGATGTTTGAGACGCTGGCCGTGGCCGCCATCGCGCAGTTCCAGCACCCCCGTTATGGCAACCGGTACCTGCTCCTGGGCCTCTTCTTTCTGCTCTGCGCGGGGTACACCAAACAACTGGCCGTCTTCACCGTCGTCGCGGCGCTGGGATTCGTCTTCCTGCGGGACATCCGCCGGGCACTGGCCGGCGGGGCCGGCCTGGCGCTGGTCGCCGGGGGGCTCTTCCTGCTGATAGACCGCGCCACCGGCGGGCAGTGGACCGTCAACATCATCCACGCCAACGTCAACGAGTTTGATTACCGCCAGACGCTGGCGTTTCTGAACCAGTGGCTGGGGCTCCATCCCGTCCTCATCCTGCTGGCGACGGGGATGCTGGTCTGGGAACTGTTCTGGGACCGGCTGTCGGTCTATAGCCTCTGGTTTGTGCTGGCAGTAGGGACGGGGCTCCTGAGCGGGAAGTGGGGGGCCGGACCGGCGTACTTCACCACGTCGGTCGCGGCGGCCTGCGTCCTGGCCGGACGGGCGCTCCTCCGGCTGACCGATGCCGTCTCCCGCCGATGGCCCCGGTGGGAGAACGGGGTGGCCCTGGTGGTGCCCGTCCTCTTCCTCATCCAGGCAGCCTGCAACCTGCACATGCCCACCGAGGGGCCGGTCTTCGGGCCGCTGGCGCGGGCGCTGGGCCTCGCCGACCGGACCATTCGGGGCGATTGCACCGTCTTCGCCTACTACGATAGCGGCGGCTATACTCAGTTGGGCCACCGGCTGACCGAAGCGGACTACCGGGCCGGAGAGCGGATTCTGGCCTACGTCCGCGATGCGGACGGGCCGCCGTTCAGCGAAGAGGCCGCCTTCAGCCTGCTGGCGGGCCGTCCGGTGGTGACCAACCCGACCCAGTTGCTGAACCTTTACAAAAATGGACTGCTGGATACTTCGGAACTGATCCGCCGGATTGAGGCGGAGGAGTTCGGCGTCGTCATCTTTCGGGCCCAGTTCTACCCCCAACCGGTCCTGGAGGCCATTGGTCAGCACTACCGTCCGGTAGAGCATATCTGCATGAACGGCTTTTACTATCACATCCTCCTGCCGAACCGGAGGATCGTCCGGTAGGAGTTTTTGCCGAACGGAGCGCGGGAAAGGATGAGGGAGAAACGACAATGGAATTTGGGGACGTTGCCTTTCGTTGCACCGGATGTGGGAGCACCCTGCTCATCCCCAATCCGGACGGGACGCTGACCTGTGCCTACTGCGGCACGACGTACGAAATCACCGGACGGACCTGCCCCCAGTGCGGGGCCGTCAATCCGTCGGAGGCGGAACACTGCATCCGCTGCGGGCGCGTCCTGGACCTGGTGGGGTTCGTCCTTCGGAGCCGTCTCCAGGCGACCACCCGGGATCGGCTGGAACAGATTCGTGCGGAGGCGGCGCGGCTCAAAGAGGAATCGGAGGCCGCGTCGCAGAAGCGATTGCGGGAATGGTGGGCGCTGGAGGAGGAGCGGCGGCGGGCGCTGGCGGCTGCCCAGGCCGAGCGGGACCGGCAGGAGCGTATGCTGCTGACCGGCGCGGTGGTCTTTGCGGCCGTCGTCCTCCTGGGGATTCTCATTTACCTGCTGGTGACGGCTTGGCGCTGACCGAAGGTCAGCCTCTCTGGGCCCTCGGCCAGGTTGCTTCACTCCGTTCGCAACAAGGGCGGCCTGCGCCGCCCTTTTGGGGGCGTCAACTGAGGTGGGGTTTGCCCCTCATCCCCCCC
>CALDFY010000291.1 GCA_937942115.1 uncultured Anaerolineae bacterium
CGGGTCCCTTCACTTCGTTCGCAACAAGGTCGGCCTTCGCCGACCTCCTGAGAAGGGCGTCAACGCAGGTTGACGCCCGACGCGAAGCGTAGGGGCAACCCTTGCGGTTGCCCCCGGGGGAGGCCGATTTCCCATCGGCGCCCGAGGCGGCGGGAAGCGGAGAGCCGAAGCCAGCCTTAAGTTAACGCCTATGGGGGTGAGGCCAGCGCGCCGAAAAAGTTAGGGCCATTGGGCTTTTAGCCCCTGGCGTAGGTAGTTACGGAAAATCTTTTTATTGCCGTGTTCATCCGTGTTTATCCGCGTTTTTCCGCGTCCTATCTGAAAAGTGTCAGGTAGCCAGAACGCCCAATAGTGTTCCCATTGAAGAATGTAGCGCAGGCCGCCAGGCCTGTAGATGCAGGCTCACAGCGCTATGGCCGAAGACCGTCAGCTGCCTCGCGTCCTCATCGCGGACGATGACCCCCAGATTGCCGGCCTGATTCGGGAGGTCCTGGAACTGACCGGGTGCGAGGTCCTGGAGGCCCGCTCCGGCGAGGAGACCCTGGAACTCCTGCGGCGGGAGAACGCCTCCGACCGACCGGTGGACGTTCTCCTGCTGGACATCCTGATGCCCGGCATCAGCGGCTACGAAGTCATCTCCCGCGTCAAATCCGACCCCCTTCTGGCGACCACCTCTATCATTGTCACTACTGCTCTGACCTCCATCACCGACAAAACCCTGGGATTGGGGATGGGGGCCGATGACTACCTCACCAAGCCTTTTGACCCCCGGGAACTGGTAGCGCGCATTCAGGTCATCATGCGCATCCGCAACACCGAGCAGGTCCTGCGCCAGCGCAACCGGGAATTGGCCATTCTGACCGAGGTGAGCCGTACCATCATCTCCAGCCTGGACCTGGAAGAAGTATTGAGAGCCGCTATGGAGGGGGTCCGTAGAATTCTTCCTGCCGCCGCCGGCGTTCTGGTATTGATGGACGAAGAGGCCGGGGATATGACCTTTTATCGGAGTGTGGCGGGGACCCATCCGCTGATGGGCCGTCCCCTCCCTATGGAACGGAGCATTATCCGCCACGTGGTGACCACCGGGCAGCCATACCTGACGAATGACGCGCCCCGTGATCCCCTTTTCTCCCCTCAGGTGGACGGGTGGGGGCCCCAGACGCGCTCCGTTCTCTGTGTCCCTCTCATCGTGCGGGAGCAGGTCGTCGGCGCACTGGAACTGGCCGACAAAGTCGGAGGCCCGTTTACCGAGACCGACCGGGACCTCCTGCAGACGCTGGCCGGCTCTGTCGCCGTGGCAGTAGAGAATGCTCAGTTGTATGCGGAGGTGAACGATTACGCCCGCGCTCTGGAGCGCTCCCAGGCTCAACTCATCCAGGCCGAGAAGATGGCGGCCATCGGCCGTCTGGCGGCCTCCATCGCCCACGAAATCAACAACCCCCTTCAGGCCATCCACAATACCATCCACCTGGCGATGACCGACCGGCTCCCCGCGGAGAAACGGGGGGAGTATCTGGGGATGGCCCAAAGAGAGGTAGAACGGCTGATAGAGATTGTCCAGCGAATGCTGGAATTCTATCGCCCCTCTAAGGGGGGCATCATACCGGTGGATGTCAACCGTCTTTTGCAGGATGCTCTGGCGATCGCCGACAAGCGGCTTCAGCACGGAAGTGTTCGGGTTTCTGCCCGTTTTGCAGAAAAATTACCGCCGATTCTGGGCGTTCCTGACCAGTTGACCCAGGTTTTTCTGAACATCATCATCAACGCGGTGGAGGCTATGCCGGAGGGCGGGGAGTTGCGGGTGGGCACCCTGCTGACCGAGGACCAGCGCTGGGTTCTGGTCGCCTTCCGGGATTCCGGTCCTGGCCTGACGGCTGAACAGATGGCTCACATTTTTGAACCTTTCTACACCACCAAGCCCAGTGGTACCGGGCTGGGCCTGGCCATCAGTTATGGCATTGTGGAGCGACATGGCGGGACCATAGAGGTCTCCAGCCAGCCCGGGCAGGGTGCAACTTTTGTGGTCCGCCTGCCCGTCCCGCTGCCGTAAAAAGAGGGGGTTGCGGCGGGCGGCGAAGCCGCCCGCCGCAAAACCCCGTCCCTTCTCCGCACAGGGTGATAGCGTAAATCAAGCAGGAGAAATGCCATGTCGGAGACCCGCACCCCGCGCATCCTTGTGGTGGACGACGAAGCGACGACCCGGATTTCCCTGGCAGAGTTGTTGCGTCTGGAAGGGTACGACGTGAGCATTGCGGCCAGTGGGGAGGATGCCCTGGAGGTCATTGACCGCGATCCTCCGTTTGACCTGATGGTGCTGGATATTAAGATGCCGGGTATGGATGGCTTACAATTGACCGAAGCCGTCCAGCGGCGTTCCCCGGATACGGTGATTATCCTTCTGACCGCGTTTGGGACCCTGGAAACGGCCATTCAGGCGCTTCGTCGGGGAGCCCATGATTATCTCCTGAAGCCCTGCCCCGTCTCTCAGATTCTGGAGAGCGTTCGGAAAGGCCTGAGCAAGCGGTATCAGGAGCGGCAGCGCAGAGCACTGGTCTCCCGTCTGGAGCAAACCCTTTCGGAATTGCGGGCGATAGAGCAGCCGGATGTGGCCCTCGCACCGCCGGTTTCGTCGGGGGAGCGGTATCTGGAAGTTCAGGATGTACGGTTGGACCGGGAACGCCACCAGGTCTGGATCGGAGACCGACCGGTGGATTTGACGCCGACCGAATTCAAATTGCTTTCATTTCTGATGGAACGAGCCGACCAGGTCTGCAGCCCCCAGCAACTGGTTCGTCAAGCCCAGGGGTATGAGACGGACCCATGGGGCGCCCGGGCCATCGTCCGCGTCCATATTCGGCGCCTGCGACGAAAACTGGAACCCAACCCTGCCCAGCCCCGCTACATCGTTAATGTGCGCGGGGTAGGATATACGTTCCCCAGAGTACCCCCGGAGTCCGCCGAGCCGGAAGAGGACGACCTGTAACCAAACCGTAACGGCTTCGCAATCCCCGACTCGCTCATTCTGTGGTACGCTACAGGCAGCATCGCCGCCGGTCGTGGTAGAACTAACCGGTGCCGGAGGAGTACGTACAGAATGAGCGAGGGCCCCCTGTTCCCTTCTCGGTTATCCTCGGGTTGGATGGAAATCGTTCAGCAATCCCTGGCTACCCTTCAACGAGGCGTTGGAGGGGAATGTGTTTTGCTGGCCGGTGGGCACGGGGAAGTGATTGCCCAGAACGGCATCGTAGAGGACATCCTGATGGAGGATTTACTCCCCCTCTTCCTGGAGGAGGCGGCGCTGACCGTTCGCCTGGGGGGCTCTATCGGAGATGGGACGGGCATCAGTCTGCATCACTATGAGGGGAGCCAGCGCCAGATTTACGTGGGGGTGGCGTCCCATAGCCGCCTGCTGTTGATTGTGGTCAGCCGTCAGCCTCCCCCGCGTCGCCTGGGCGTCGTATGGCTCTTCCTGCGGCGCACCCTGGAGGAACTGAGCCGTCTTTTGCCCCCTCCTGAGGAAGCAGTGGCGCAGCAGGGCAGACGGACGGGTTCCCTGACCCCGGAGCAGGTCCGTGCGCTGGGGCTCTGGCCGGAGGAGTGACACCTTTTCGTTTCAGCCGTCTGATGAGCATGCGGATGGAGGAGCTATGACTTCTTTGACGGCAGTATCCCGACAATGGCGATGGACGGACACATCTCCCGGCGATACTGTCGGAGGGCGGTCCGGAAACCTCTCTCGGGTTCAGCGTCTGCGGCGGTTCTTGCGACGAACTATCCGTCGGCGCCGCTCCCGTCAGGACTCCTCGCGATAGAATCCCCTCTTCGCTGGAGGGAGTTACTTCTCATTCAGGCGGTGCTTCTGATTCCACCTCTTCGCATCTGGGGTTCAGACATAAGTTGGGACATCTGCGTTCTTTTCTGCCCTCACCCCGCCCCCTTGCCCCCGCCTCTCTCCCACCCGCCTTCGGCGGCGGGAGAGGGGCGGGGGAAGTTGGGGGATTTTGCGGCGGGCGGCGAAGCCACCCGCCGCAAAATCTCCCCATTCCTTTGGTGAGCCCGAACAGATGCTTGTTTCCCAATTCTCTGAACTTCAGGTCGCGCTTGACGAGAGGGGGCTTTGTGGTAGAATAATATTCACCGCGATGCCCCCATCGTCTAGCCTGGTTAGGACACGGGCCTTTCAAGCCCGAAACACGGGTTCAAATCCCGTTGGGGGTACCATCCCCCTGGCCTTCCCGGTCGGGGGGCTTTTTATATATATCCGGCATCACTGGAAGCGCGTTCCCATCAAACCCCTGTACTGAGGACAGCAGATGGCGCGATGGCTGGTCACCGGCGGCGCCGGCTTCATCGGTTCCCATCTGGTAGAGACCCTGGTCGCCAGCGGCGAGCCGGTGCGGGTGCTGGATAATTTCTCCACCGGTCGGTGGGAAAACCTCTCCGCCGTCCGGGATTAGATAGAAGTCGTGGAGGGTGATATTCGCGACCCGCTGGCCGTCCGGCGGGCCGTAGAGGGAGCGGAGGTGGTGGCCCACCTGGCGGCCGTTGTCTCGGTGGAGTGGTCTCTGCGGAATCCCCAGGAGACGATGGATGTGAACGCTCAGGGGACGCTGCACCTCCTGGAGGCGGCCCGCCAGGCCGGGGTATCTCGCTTCCTGTTCGCCTCTTCCGCCGCCGTATACGGGGACCATTCCGAACTTCCCCTCCGGGAAGACCTGCCCCTTCGCCCGCTCTCCCCGTACGCGGCCAGCAAGGTCGCCGGAGAGGCCCTTTGCCATGCGTATCAGGCGGCCTATGGCCTCCCCACAGTGATCCTCCGCTTCTTTAACATCTACGGCCCCCGACAGGACCCCCATAGCCCCTATTCGGGGGTCATCAGCATCTTCGTCGCACGGATGCGGCATGGACTGCCCCCCATCGTGTACGGGGACGGCCTGCAAACCCGGGACTTTGTCTATGTGGGGGATGTGGTGGCGGCCCTGATTCGGGCGGGGAAGCAGGATGGGGCCGCCGGGGCGGTGGTCAATATCGCTCGCGGTGAGGAGACCGGTGTGCTCCGGCTGGTCACGCTGCTGAACCAGGTGCTGGGTACCGCTCTGGAGCCGGAGTTTGCCCCGCCCCGCGCCGGGGAAATTCGCCGCTCCGCCGGAGACCCCCGCCGGGCTCGGTCTATCCTGGGCTGGCAGCCGACGGTCGGGCTGGCGGAGGGCCTATCCCGCCTGATTCACTCAGAGTACCCCTAACATCCGTTGAGGAGGCGCCGATGGCGGAGAGAGTAGAGGCCCTGAAGGAACGATTGCAGAGAGGTATAGAGAAAACCCTGGCCGTTTTCGGCTCCATCCAGCCCGGTCAATGGGAGGCGGTCCTCTATGAGCAACCGTATCCCTGGACCGTCCGGGACCTCCTGGCCCATTTTGTCTCCTCTGAAGAGGGGCTGCGACAATTGGCCCAGGACATTGCCGCTGGAGGGTTAGGCGCGCCGGAAGGGTTTGACTACGATGCCTACAACAAGGCCGAGCAGGAGCGACTGGCAGGAATCCCGCCGGAGCAACTCCTGGCCGACCTGAAGGCCGCCCGCCAGCGCACCCTGGAATGGGTGACCACGCTGACCGACGAAGACCTGGATCGGGTGGGCCGTCATCCGGCCTTGGGGGAAGTCAACCTGGAGACTTTCATCAACGCCATTTACGGCCATCAGTTGATGCACATGCGTGACCTGATGAACGCTCTGGGGGGATAAATGGAGGAACTGAAGCGCCGCATCCTGGCCGAGGGAAGGGACCTGGGGAAGGGCATCCTCAAGGTAGACGGGTTCATCAACCATCAGATAGACCCTGGGTTGATGCAGCGGGCTGGGGCGGAACTGGCCCGTCGCTTCCAGGGGGTGGGGGCAAACAAGATTCTGACGGCGGAAATCTCTGGTATCGCGCCGGCCCTGGCCGCCGGGCTGGCCCTGGGGATCCCCGTCATCTACGCCCGGAAGCGGAAGCCCATCACGATGATGGAGCCGGTCTACGTGGAGAGCGCTCCGTCCCATACCAAAGGGCTGGAGGTGCTGCTGATGGTCTCCCCGGAGTATCTGCGACCGGGCGACCGGGTGCTCATTATAGATGACTTCCTGGCAACGGGCCTGACCATTGCGGCACTGGTCCGGCTGGTCCAGAAGGCCGGCGGGGAGGTGGTGGGCATCGGCGTCCTGATAGAGAAACGGTTTGAAGGTGGCCGCGACGTCCTGGCCCCCCTGGGCGTCCCCGTAGAGGCCCTGGTCACCATCACCGAGATGCGGGATGGCCGAATTACGATCGCCGACTGAATCTCACGACGCCATCGTCGTTCTGGACTACGGCTCTCAAACGGCCCAACTCATTGCCCGACGGGTTCGGGAGTCTCAGGTTTACTGCGAACTCTTCCCCTGGGATACGCCTGCCGAGCGGGTGATGGCGCTTCGCCCGCGCGGCTTTATCCTCTCCGGCGGCCCGGCCAGCGTCTACGAACCCGGCGCGCCGACCCTCCCCGCTTATATACTGGAGAGCGGTCGCCCCGTCCTGGGCATCTGCTACGGGATGCAACTCCTGGCCCATGCGCTGGGCGGGCGCGTCCGGCGGGCTCCTCAGCGGGAGTACGGACCGGCGCCGGTGGAACGGTTGCACCCCCTTCCATTGCTGGCCCCACTGGAATCGCAGCCCCAGGTCTGGATGAGCCACGGCGACCGGGTGGAGGAACTGCCGCCCGGATTTGTCGCCCTGGCCCGCAGCCCCAACTCCCCCATCGCCGCGATGGGAGACCTCCAGCGGCACCTCTACGGCGTCCAGTTCCACCCCGAGGTGATCCACACCCATGCCGGGCGGGAGATTCTCCGCCGCTTCGCCACCGACATCTGCGGCTGCGCGCCCACCTGGACGCCCGCCAATTTTATCCGGGAGGCCGTCGCTTCCATCCGGGAGCAGGTCGGGGACGGGCGGGTCCTCTGCGCGCTCAGCGGGGGCGTGGACTCCGCTGTGACGGCCACCCTGGTCCACCGCGCCGTCGGCGACCACCTGACCTGCATCTTCGTCAACACCGGCATGATGCGTCGGGGGGAGCCGGAGCAGGTGGTGCGCACCTTCCGGGACCGGTTAGGGATGCCGTTGATCGCGGTGGATGCTACCGAGGAGTTCCTGGCCGCGCTGGAAGGAGTGACCGACCCGGAGGAGAAGCGGCGCGTTGTCGGCGAGAAGTTCATCCGGGTCTTTGAGCGGGAGGCGGAAAGGGCGGGGCGGGTGGACTTTCTGGCCCAGGGCACCCTCTATCCCGATGTGATTGAATCGGCGGCGCCGGACCGGCCCGGGGCCCGCCGGATCAAGACCCACCACAACGTGGGTGGGCTGCCGGAGCGGATGCGGTTACGGCTGATAGAGCCGTTGCGCTATCTCTTCAAGGATGAGGTCCGCGCGGTGGGGGAGGCGCTGGACCTGCCGCCGGAGGTAGTCTGGCGGCAGCCCTTTCCGGGGCCGGGCCTGGCGGTGCGGGTCGTCGGCGCGGTGACGTGGGAGCGACTGGAGCGGCTGCGCGCCGCCGACGCCATCCTGCAGGAGGAACTGGGCCGGGCTGGCCTGTTGCGAGCCACCCAGCAGGCCTTCGCCGTCCTGCTGCCGGTTCGCAGCGTCGGCGTGATGGGAGATAACCGCACCTACGAGGAGGTGGTGGCCCTGCGGGTGGTCACGACAGAGGACTTCATGACTGCCGACTGGGCCCGGCTGGACCCGGACCTGCTGGCCCGGATCAGCAACCGCATCGTCAACGAGGTGGCCGGGGTGAACCGGGTGGTCTACGACATCACATCTAAGCCCCCGGCGACCATTGAGTGGGAGTAGGAAAAGGCCAAACTTGAAGAAAGGGGGAAGGGGGTTTTGCGGCGGCCTTCAGCCGCCGCAATGCTTTATGCACCCCCGGCAGGAACACAAAATCCGATAATTCCGTCGGTGCGTAGGGGCGGCCGTCGCGCACCTCGGTGCGGTTGAGAACGCCATCACGATCAAGAAACACCGCCCAGTTCACGCGCCGGGCACCAGGCCTTCCCACTTGTTTTCCTGGATCATCAGGTCGGGATGGCAAACGAGACAGTGCCAGAGAACGCCTTGAAAAGCCTCTGAGTGGGGCGTTATT
>CALDFY010000292.1 GCA_937942115.1 uncultured Anaerolineae bacterium
CCAACGAGGAGCCAAGTCATATTTCGCAAACGGGTGACCCGCTCCCCAGGGCGGAGTTGCGCCATCCGTGTCGACAAGAGTTGATACAGACGAGTGGCCGGCATCGCTATGCTCCCTGTAATGGATTTGGGACCATATTTTAACCGAAGCCAGCGAGCCAGCAACCCCTCTACCTTCAAAAGTGTCAGGTGGCTAGTCTTCAGAAAATCAAGTTGCACATGACGTACGTGATATTCATTGGGGCGGCGAAGCCCTCGCAATGAGCATCCTGTTGCTTCTGCTCCCTACATCTTCAAGGAGGTACCTGCATGCGTCTCCGTGTCTTACCGAAAGAAGGGGTTCCCGACCTGGTCCGCGCGCTGATGGCGGATTACCGCGTCTGGGGGCCGAAGGCGAAGGGGCCGCAATTCGCCTTTGAGCCTCTCTATGACCCCGCCGAAATGCGCCTGGACTACAACATCTCCATCCTCTCCCCCAAAGTGGCCCTGCAGCCCCCGCAGGAACGGGTCGCGGTCTTCCGCATGGACGGCGGGTTCACCGTGGAGCCGGTCATAGAGGCAGAGCCGACCGTTATCTTCGGCATGCACACCTGCGACCTGCATGCGCTGGCGCTCCTGGACCGGGCCTTCTCCGCCGATTTCCCGGATGCTCACTACCTGGAGCGCCGCCGGCAGACGCTCATCGTCAGCATGGAGTGCCTCCAGCCCTGCGACGAGCACTCCTTCTGCAAGAGCATGGGCACCTGGACGGCGGATTCCGGCTACGACCTGCACCTGACCGACCTGGGGGATGCCTATGCCGTCCACGTGGGCACCGAGGCCGGGGAGGCGCTGCTGGCGAAGTACGCCCCTCAGGCCCGCCCCGCCGCCGACGCCGACGTCCGGCGGCTCAACGAGGTGATGAGCGCCAAGTGGCCCCGTTTCCAGCACCGGCTCAACTTTGACGCCGCCGAACTCCCCTCGCTGCTGGCAACGGCCTACGACCACCCCATCTGGGCCGAACTGGGCGACCGATGCCTCTCCTGCGGCTCTTGCACCAATGTCTGCCCCACCTGCTACTGCTTCAACGTCATTGACTCCCCCGAACTGAGCCTCCAGGAGGCGGTCCGCCTGCGCCGGTGGGATTCCTGCCAGTTGGACGAGTTCGCCCGGGTCGCCAGCGGGGAGAACTTCCGGGAGGCGCGGGCGGCCCGCCAGCGTCATCGGATGTTCCGCAAGGGGAAGTGGCTCTACGAGCGCTTCGGCGAAATGGGATGTGTGGGCTGTGGCCGCTGTATCCGCGCCTGCCTGACCCACATCAACATCGTGGATACCTTTAACGCCATCCACGCCTCTCAGCACAGGAGGTAGCCCGATGACGGATTCCATTTACGCTCCCAGAGTGGCCCGCCTGGCCGAGGTCCGTCCGATGACGGAACTGGAGAAACTGTTCGTGGTGGAGTTCCCGGACGGGAGCAGTCTGGGCCACCAGCCGGGCCAGTTCGTGATGCTCTCCATCCCCGGCGTGGGGGAGGCGCCCATCTCCGTTTCCTCGTCCCCCAGCCGGTCCAACGGCACCTTTGAACTCTGCGTCCGCCGGATGGGCGATGTGACCGGGGCCCTGCACCGGATGAAGCCCGGCGACTTTTTGGGCATCCGGGGCCCCTTCGGCCACGGTTTTCCCATTGAGCAGATGCGGGGCCGGGATATCCTCTTCGCTCCCGGCGGCCTGGGATTGGCCCCCCTCCGCTCCCTCATCAACCAGGTCCTGGACGAACGGGGCTCCTTCGGCCGCGTCATCATCCTCTACGGCGCCAAGCGCCCGGCGGAACTCCTCTTCCGGGACGAACTGGAGCAGTGGGCCGCCCGCGACGACGTGGAATTCCACGTCACGGTGGACCGGGGGGACGAGACCTGGACGGGCAACATCGGCGTCATCACCACGCTGTTCCCGAAGGTCACCGTTGACCCCCGCAACACCGTCGCGGTGACCTGCGGCCCGCCGATTATGTACCGCTTCGTCCTTATGGAAATGCTGGGCAAAGGCATCCCGGAGACCCAGATTTATCTCTCTCTGGAGCGGCGGATGAAGTGCGGTGTGAGCAAGTGCGGCCATTGCCAGATCAACAACCTCTACGCCTGTAAAGATGGCCCCGTCTTCACCTATGCCCAGATCAAGAACGTGCCGGAGGCATTGTGATGAGCAACGAACAAGTCGCAGGTCACAAGTCGCAGAACGGGAAGCCCAAAGTGGCGTTTTTTGACTTCGCCAGTTGCGAAGGGTGCCAGTTGACCGTGGTGGACTCTCTGTATGACCACCTGGACCTGCTGGATGCGGTGGAGATTGTCAACTTCCGTGAGGCGGCCACGCTGGACGGATGGGATTTTGACATTGCCTTCGTGGAGGGCTCCATCACCCGTCCGAAGGACGAGGAGCGGCTCCGGCGGATCCGGGAGCAGGCCAAGATTCTGGTGGCGCTGGGCGCCTGCGCCGATACCGGCTGTGTCAACGCACTGAAGAATCTCCAGCCGCCCGATGAGGTCCGCCGCTACGTCTACGGGGAGCACGCCGACTGGTACGAGACCTACGCGGCCCGGCCCCTGAGCGCCGTCGTCAAAGTGGACGCCGTCGTCCCCGGATGCCCCATTGACCGGGAGGAATTCGTGGAGGTGGTGAAGGCCCTGCTGGTGGGCAAGAAGCCGCCGATTCCCGATTACCCCGTCTGCGTGGAGTGCAAACTGAAGGGCAACGTCTGCATCTTCCACGTCGGCGGCATCTGTATGGGCCCGGTGACGCGCGCCGGCTGCGGCGCTATCTGCCCCACCTACGGTGACGGCTGCGAGGGCTGTCGGGGCATCATCCCCCATCCCAACGAGAACGCAATGGAGGAAGTGCTGGACGAGGCCGGCCTGACGCTGGACGACATCATGCACTACTTCACGATGTTCAACGCGTACCGGGAAGTGGGAACGGGTAAATGGTAGAAGAGATTCAGCGGGTTGTTGCCTTGATGGAAACGCTCCCGCTCCGGGAGCGGCGACGGGTGCTGGAATTTGTGGAATCTCTGGCGCAGCCGGAGGGGACGGTTGGGGCCGGAGAAGCCCGTCGGCGGGTCAGCGCCTGGCTGGTGAGCCGGGTAGGCCATCTCCTGATGGGAGGAGAGCCCCGCTATGTTGCGGGAATCCGACCGGTCTGGCGCGTCCCCGTTTTGGTCACCCGAGGACTTCGTGGCGAGGCGGGGTTCGTAGATGTGGATGCCCGGAGTGGTGAACTCCTGGTCACCGAACAGACGCCTCAGGAAATTCTCGCCCGGGTGAGGGCGCTTGCTGGAGATACCGCATCGCACTGAGCAGTTCACCGGAGGGTGCCTGATTGCCTGTAGCCAGATGGCATTGGCTTTCTTTGGTATCTCTGTCTCTCAGGAAGAACTGGCCCAACTCCTTGACCATGTTCCCGGAGTGGGCACGCCGGCCCGTAAAATCTTGCGACTTTCCCGATACGGCGTCTCGGTTCTTTACCAGCAGAACGGCACACTGAAGGACATAGAGCAGGAGATTCGGAGAAACTCCGTCGTCATCGCCTTTGTGCGTACCGGCAACCTGCCCTATTGGGAGGAAGATGTCCCCCATGCGGTTATCGTTGCCGGTATAGAGGCGGGGGTTCTGTATCTGAACGACCCATCTTTCCGGGAAGCCCCCGTACCGGTTCCGGAGGACGATTTTATCCTGGCCTGGGACGAGTTCGGTTGCCAGTGGGCGGCTGTAACTCGTTTGCAGAGAGAATCACCCTGAAACGGAGAGGGCACACTATGGCAACCTTGAATGTCAACGTTCACTACGTCACCCGCGTGGAAGGCCACGGCAATATCGTTGTGGACGTCAAAAACGGCGAGGTGAAGGAGTGTCGGTTTGAGGTGGTGGAGGCGCCCCGCTTCTTTGAGGCCTTCGTGCGCGGCCGCCCTTACCACGACATCAACCACATCGTCTCCCGCATCTGCGGCATCTGCTCCGTGGGCCACTCCACCACCAGCACCCGCGCCACGGAGAAGGCGCTGGGTGTGGAACTCACCGAGCAGGCCTGGCTTCTGCGTAAACTGAACTTCCACGGCGAGATTCTGGATAGCCACGTCCTGCACACCTACTACTTGGTCGCGCCGGACTTCTTCGGCGTCCCCAGTGTCATCCCGCTGGTGGAGACCCACCGGGAGGTAGTGGAGCGGGCGCTGCGGCTGAAGAAACTGGCCGGAGACCTCTGCGCGATGATCAGCGGGCGCCACACGCACCCCTGTGCGCTGGTCGTCGGCGGCTTCACCCACACCCCTACCGAGCGGGAACTGCGGGATATGCGGGAGCGTCTGGTCGCCGCCCGCGCCGATATGGACGCGACGGTGGACCTCTTCGCTTCCCTCTCCTGGCCCCAGTTTGAGCGGGAGACGGAGTATGTGAGCCTTCGCCGGGAGGACGAATACGCCTTCATAGACGGCGTCGTCGTCACCTCGGATGGTTTCACGTACCCGATTGAGGACTACAAGAAGGTCACCAACGAGTACCTGGTCCCCTTCTCCACGGCCAAGTGGACGAAGCACAACCGGGAGTCCTACATGGTGGGCGCGCTGGCCCGCTTCAACAACAACTACGAGCAACTCCACCCTCGGGCCAAAGAAGCGGCGGCGAAATTGGGGATGAAGCCCATCGTCACCAACCCGTTCCTGAACACCGCCGCGCAGGTCGTGGAGATGGTCCACTCCCTGGAGGACTCCATCCGCATCATAGACGAGTTGCTGACCCGGGGGGTGCGGGAGGAGAAACCGGCGCCGGTGACGGTGCGGGCCGGGGAGGGCGTGGGCGCCTGCGAGGTCCCGCGCGGCATCCTCTTCCACCACTACGTGTACGATGAGAAGGGCCTCTGCGTGGAGGCCAACTGCATCATCCCCACCAACCAGAATCTGGCTAACCTGAACGCCGACATCCGCGCGCTGGTCCCCCAGATTCTGGACCGGCCCCAGGAGGAGGTGCGGCTGCTGCTGGAGATGCTGGTGCGGGCCTACGACCCCTGCATCTCCTGTTCCACTCACTTTTTGAAAGTAGAGTTTGTGTAGAGGGAAAAGGGACGGTTCATTTTCTGAACGAAAGCGGTGGACACTTTTGGAAGGTATTAAAAATTCCAGATGTCTGTTTTATCGCCTGCCAGGTGATGGGCCTCACCCCTCCCCCCGGCCCCCCTCCCCTCTCCCGAACTTCGTTCGGGAGAGGGGAAGGGGAAAGAAGGGGTTTTGCGGCGGCCTTCGGCCGCCGCAA
>CALDFY010000293.1 GCA_937942115.1 uncultured Anaerolineae bacterium
GCGCTGGGGGAGGGGGGATAAAGGGGGGTGGGGGCAAAAGTGGCCTCCTTCGGCATGATGTCAACACCACTGGGCTGTGAGCCCGCACTGACAGGCCTGGCGGCCTGCGCTACATACCCAGGGCGTAGCGCAGGCTGTGAGCCCCCACTGACAGGCCTGGCGGCCTGCGCTACATACCCAGGGCGTAGCGCAGGCTGTGAGCCCGCACTGACAGGCCTGGCGGCCTGCGCTACCCGAGCCATTGCAGTTTCTGACACGCCAGAATGCGCCCCGCGCAATGGCATACTCGCAATAATTGGGAAAACCGCGCCGGGCAGGTAGTCACGCAAATTCATCCTGCGCAGCATTGACAAAACGGCCACCTGGGGGTAAAATCTGCTCCGTTTATGGCAGAACGCGTTCCCCGACTGAATCGGGACCGGCTTTCCGTACTGATTGCGCTGATCCTGCTGACCAGCGTACTGTTCCGTTTCGTCCGGTTGCCTGAGGTCACCCGGCGGTTTCACCTGCTGGGATCCCCCCTGGAGGTGAACCTGACGGGCACCGGGCTTCTGGTGGTGCTGGTGGCAGGGCTGGCCGCAATGGGGGCCCGCTACATCCTGGCGGCCCATCCCGATGCCCCCGACCGTCTGCCGCGCCCCCTCTATTTCTCCTGGGTGCTCCCCGGCCTCCTGGGCGGAATGGCGGCCTATCTGGTGGAACTGGCCCCCACCGAGGTCGTCTGGGCCGGAGGGCTTCTGCTGGCGATGCTCCTCATCGGTCTGACCGTCGCGGCCGAATTCGCCGCGCTTTCTCCCCGTCATCCTGCGGTCACCCGGGCTCGACTGGGCCTGAACATCCTGGCCTATTTGCTGGCCCTGGTGTTCTTCTACGTGATTTACCGCACCCGCGCCCGCAGCCTGGTCACCGCAACGGAGGTGACGCTGGTGGCGTTTCTCATCGCGCTGGACCTGCTGGGCGTAGCGGAGACCCGCTCGGTCCGGGTGGTACTTTACGCCGCCATCATCGGCCTGGTGGTGGGGGAAGCGACTTGGGCGCTGAACTACTGGCGGCTGGATAACTGGACCGCCGCTCTGCTCCTGCTGCTGTTCTTTTATCTGGCGACGGGTATCGCTCAACAGTACCTGCTGGATCGCCTCAAGCCCGCCGTCCTGCTGGAGTTCGGCCTGGTCACTGCCACCGTTCTGACCCTGGTACTGGTGTCAGGAGGGAAGTAGAGGATACGGAATACGGGGTACGGAATACTATGGGAGAGATTCCGGCTGCCATTCGGGAGAAATTGCCGCCCCGCATAGCGCGGCTGGCGGACCTGGCCTACAATCTCTGGTGGTCGTGGCATCAGGACGCGCGCGACCTCTTCAAAATGTTTGATTATCCCCTCTGGCGCTCCACCGGTCACAACCCGGTGCGGATGTTGCTGGAAGTCACACCGGAGCGGGTCCAGGAAGTGGCAAAAGACCCGCTGTTCCTGCGCCAGTACGACGCCGTCGTCCTGGCCTACGACCGGGACATGGGCAACGGGCATCTCTGGGGACGCCAGGTCTATCCAGACCAGCGACCGGTTGCCTATTTCTCCGCCGAGTTCGGCATCCACTTTTCCCTCCCCATCTACTCCGGCGGCCTGGGCGTTCTGGCGGGCGACCACGCCAAAGAGGCCAGCGACCTGGGGCTACCGCTGGTGGGCATCGGGTTTCTCTACTCGCAGGGTTACTTCCGCCAGCACATCCCCTCCCACGGCTGGCAGGAGGCGATCTATCAGCCTCTCCGCATAGAGGAGACCCCCCTTCTCCCTGTTCGGGACGCGGAGGGAAACCCGGTCCGCGTTCAGGTCCAACTGGCCGGCCGTTCGGTCCAGGTCGCCCTCTGGCAGGTTCAGGTCGGGCGGGTGCGCATTTGCCTGATGGACACCAACCTGCCGGAGAACGAACCCTGGGACCGGATGCTCACCTCCCGCCTCTACGGCGGCGACCGGGAGACCCGCATCAGCCAGGAAGTCGTGCTGGGCATCGGTGGCGTGCGGGCCGTTCGGGCGCTGGGCGTTGACCCCGCCGTCTGGCATCTCAACGAGGGCCACTGCGCCTTCCTGGTCCTGGAGCGGATTCGCGAATGGGTCTCCCAGGGATGGCCGTTTGATCGGGCAGCGGAGGCCGTGCGGGCGACCACCGTCTTCACCACCCACACCCCCGTCCCCGCCGGACACGACGTCTTTGACCTGCCAATGGTGGAGAAGTATTTCCACGGCTACTGGCAGGAACTGGGCCTGACGCGGGAGGAGTTTCTGGAACTGGGCCGATTGAACGGCCCGACCGGTTCCCAGTGGAATATGACCGCGCTGGCGCTGCGCTTTGCCGAGTACCGCAACGGTGTCAGCCGCCTGCACGGCGAGGTCACCCGCCGAATGTGGCACGTCCTCTGGCCCGACCGGCCCGAAGAGGAAGTCCCCATCATCCACATCACCAATGGTGTCCATCTGCCCTCCTGGATTCCCGGCCCGCTGAATCGCCTCTTCCGCAAGTACCTGGGCCACGACTGGCTGGAGCGGCACGACGACCCGGATCTCTGGGAGCGGCTGGACGACATTCCGGACGAGGAACTCTGGGCCCTGCACGAGGAACAGAAGCGGAAGATGATGGCGTTTATCCGGGAGCGGGCCCGTCAGCGGCGCATCTCCGGCGAGATGGACCCCGACCAAGTGATTGTGGCGGGGGCTTTCCTGGACCCGGAGGCGCTGACCATCGGCTTCGCCCGTCGGTTCGCCACCTACAAACGGGCCAACCTGCTCTTCCAGGACCCGGAGCGGCTGAAGCGTATCCTGCATAACCCATACCGCCCGGTCCAGTTCATCTTTGCCGGGAAGGCTCACCCGGCCGATGACGCCGGGAAGTACCTTCTCCAACAGGTCTATACGTTCGCCAAGGACCCCGAGGTGGGCGGACGGATTGCCTTCATTGAGGACTACGATATGCATGTGGCCCGCTATCTGGTCCAGGGCGTGGACGTCTGGATGAATACCCCCCGGCGCCCGATGGAGGCCAGCGGCACCAGCGGGCAGAAGGCGGCGATCAACGGGGTGCCCAATCTGAGTGTGCTGGACGGCTGGTGGGATGAGGGGTACAACGGTGTGAACGGGTGGGCGATTATCCCATCGGAGGATGCCGACCCGGCGATGCAGGATGCCCACGACGCGGCGGAGTTGTACCGTCTGCTGGAAGAGGAGGTAGCACCCTTATTTTACCAGCGGGACCCGGATGGCGTCCCCCGGGGATGGGTTCGGGTGATGAAAGAGGCCATCCGTTCGGTCGCTCCGGTCTTCTGCACCCGCCGGATGCTGAAGGAATACACACTTCAGTGCTACGCCCCGGCGGCCCGTGCAGCGCAGAAGCGGGGGATATAATCGGCGATTGTAACTACCCAGTGGTTGGGGCGCCCGTCTCCGCCCGCCGCTATTGCAGTTTAACAAATGATTTGGGCAATCGCCTGAGGTGGAATTTGCCCCCTCATCCCCCC
>CALDFY010000294.1 GCA_937942115.1 uncultured Anaerolineae bacterium
TCCAGCAGTTCCTTCATCAGCCGGCGGACTTCGTTCTGGAAAAACCGCTTGACCTGGCCCCAGCGGCAGGGGACCAGCATTTCCGGCATAGGGTCCGGTGAGGCCAATTCCTGCCGTGGTAGCGCGGGCGGGAAATCGCGCTGGGGAATGAAAAAGTCCAGGTCATACGAGCGCCGGTGGCCCAGGTGCAGAGCAACCGCTGTGCCACCGGCCAGGTAGAACTGCTCTGCCAGAGAGGTTTGGGCTACCAGGGCCAGATTGGCCCGAACGGTTGACGGGAGCGCTTGGATAAACATCGGACCTCCTTACGAGGTAGGCCTAATATAGAGGCCCAGAAAATGGCACTCTTCCGGGATAGTCCCCGCACTCGCCGCAGGGCCTGGACAATCTGCTCGCGCGAGAAGTTCTGGAACATCCAACGAACTTCCGCCACATCTCCCAACTCCAGGATTCGCTCAATAATATACCGTTCGTGGCCGGGGATGCGCAACCGGTCAAAGTTCACATCCCAGAAAAGGGGACGGAGAAACTCGGGCAACCGGTCTTCACTCATCGCTCCCTGCTCCCTGCGACCTGCTCCCTGCGACCTGCTCCCTGTAAAATTGGGGAAGGTACTCCCGGTTGGCCTCCAGCATCTCCTCCAGAAGCGTCCGGGCCAGGTCTACGGAACGGACCAGGGGGTTGGTGGTCATCGCCAGCAGCGCCGCGCGGCGGGAGCCGGTCACCCCGGCCTCCACCGTCCAGGTCTCCCACGCCTTCACCGTCTGGCAGAGGGGGCGGACCGTCTCCGGGAGTGGCCCCATCCGCAGGGGAGTGACGCCATGAGCCCCGACGACGCAGGGGACCTCCACCGCGCCATCGGCAGGGAGGTCGGGGATGGCCCCGCCGTTGCGGACGTCCACAATCTGCACGTCCCGCCGGTCCAGCACCAGCGAGAGGATCAGCCGGACTGCCGCCTCGGAGTAGAGCGCGCCGCCCCGCTGGCTCAACTCCGGCGGCTTGACGACCAGCGCGGGGTCGGCGTACTTCTGAAGCAGGCCTCGCTCCACTTCCGCCACCACCTCGCCCCGTGTCTTCCCCGCCTGGCGCATTTCCGCCACCTTCCGGTCGGGGTAGTAGTAGTACTGCAGATACCAGGTCGGGAAGACGCCCAGCGCCTCCACCAGGTCGGCGTCAAAGGGGTAGAAGGGAAGCCCTTCCCGCACCCGCGCCATCAGGTCGGCGGAGACGTCCCGGCCCTGCACATAGACCCGCCGAATCCAGTTGACGTGGTTCAGCCCCACCCACTCCAGAAAGACGGCCTCGTCGGGCACGCCGAACAGGCCAGCAATGAGTCGGGTGAAGTTGATGGGGTTGTTGCAGAGTCCCACGACCTTCAGGGACGTGTGCTTCAGGAGGGTCTCGGTGATGATGCCAGAGGGGTTGGTGAAGTTGATGAGCCAGGCATCCGGCGCCAACCGCTCCACGTCCCGGGCAATATCCAGCACGACGGGGATGGTGCGCCAGGCCTTCAGCGTGCCGCCCGGCCCGGTCGTCTCCTGCCCCACAACACCGTGGGCCAGGGGGATTTTCTCGTCCCGGATGCGGGCGGCCATTCCGCCCACCCGAATCTGGGAGATGACGAACGCCGCGCCCGAAAGCGCCGCCCCCCGGTCCGTCGTCCGCGTGATACGGGTAGGGAGCCCGGCGTGGCGGACCATCCGCTCCACCAGCCCGCCGACGACGTCCAGCCGCTCCGGGTCTATATCGTGGAGCGCGATTTCCTCTACCTGGACCTCGTCCCGGTGGACGATGAAGCCGTCCACCAGTTCCGGCGTATAGGTGCTGCCGCCCCCGATGACGGCGATTTTCCCGATGACCGCCATCCTTTCCTCCGAGAATTGTTTTATGCGGGACGGTTGCCGATGCGGATGAGGATAAGGCCGACGACCAGCAGGATCAGTCCACCGCCCAGGCCGATGCGCTGGAGCGGCCCGAAGCCGCCCCATTCCCCCATCCCGATGCGGTCTATGAGGCTAATCCAGAGAAGGATCAGGCCAGCGATAGCGGAGAGGAACAACCCCAGTTGTCGTTTGGTCACCATGTCTTTAAGTGTACCAGAAATTGGGCAGTTGTCCAGCCTCATCCACTCTATCGGGGCTCAGAGCCGGTCTGAAGAGGAATAAGGATGTTCGTAGTCAGCCACGGAGCGAAGCGGAGTGGCGTTCCGGTGGCCCAGAACGGCGCTCCGCCGACCGTTGACGGTCGGGCGGAGGTTGCGCCCGTCCAAACGTCAGTGTTTTGCTTGACAAAACCGGTGTTAGGGTTATACTTATACCAGTATCCGCCGTAAGAGTGTCCTCTGTTCATGCCCGTCCCTGACCCTATATTTATCGTTCCGCCAGCCACATCTGTAGAGAAAGGAGAACGCCACGATGAAACGGTTCTCGCTGCTCATAGGTCTGCTGATTGTGATGGGCCTCTTGGTCACCGCCTGCAAGCCCAAGGGGCCCGAAACCATCAAAATCGGGCTGAACGCGGAGTTGACCGGCGGTGTCCCCGTCGTCGGGGCCTCCTGTAAGAATGCAGCTGAACTGGCCGTGGAGGAGGTCAACAACGCCGGTGGGCTGGAGGTCGGCGGGAAGAAATACAAGATTGAACTCCTCATTGAGGACAATGAGGATAAGGCGGAGTCCGCTGCTGCCGCTGCCCAGAAACTGAACGCCGCAGGCGTCCTCCTGATGATCGGCCCCAACGCCAGCCGCAACGCCATCCCCGCCGCCGAGGTCGCCGAAGCCAACAAGATGCCCATGATCTCCCCCTGGTCCACCAACCCCAAGACCACCATTGACGCCGCTACCGGCCAGCCCAAGAAGTACGTGATGCGCGCCTGCTTTATTGACGACTTCCAGGGCGTCGTCGCCGCGAAGTTCGCCATCACCGAACTGGGCAGCAAGAAGCCGGCTGTCCTCTACGACGTCGCCTCCGAGTACAACAAGGGCATCGCCGAAATCTTCAAGAGGACGATGGAAGAGAACGGCATTCAGGTGGTGGCCTTTGAGACGTATACGACCGGCGACAAGGACTTCTCCGCCCAGTTGACCAAGATCATCCAGGCCGGCGCCGATGTCCTCTTCCTGCCCAACTACTACACCGAAGTCCCGCTGCAGGTCCAGCAGGCGCACAAACTGGGCTTCACCGGGGTTATCTTCGGGAGCGACTCCTGGGGCGCCAAAGAACTGATTGACCTCTGCGGCGCCGACTGCGAGGGGTACTTCTTCACCACCCACTACGCGGCGGACATCGCCACGCCGAAGGCCCAGGCCTTCATCAAGGCCTACGAGGCCAAGTACGGCAAGACGCCGGACGACGTGGCCGCGCTCACCTATGACTCCTTCGGTCTGGCCTTCCAGGCCATTCAGGCGGCCGGGAAGATTGACCGGGAGGCGGTCAATCAGGCGCTGCATAACGTTTCTCGCTATGAGGGCGTCACCGGGGTGCTGCAGTTCAAGGGCACCGGCGACCCGGTGAAGAGCGCCGTCGTCCTGCAGATCAAGGGTGGGAAGTTCGTCTACTACACCACGGCCCAGCCGTAGGATGGGGACGATGTGCCAGGCGCTTCGGGAAAGTGTCTGGCCCATTCCTGATTGCGTGTGGACGGGCATAAGGGGACTCTCCAGGGGGAGAGGGGGGCTATCCCCTTCTCCCCCTCCCATTGAGAACGGGTCATTCTCTCCGGAGGGGGAAAGCAACTCATGCAAGCCCTGATCCAGCAGGTCCTGAACGCCCTCCAACTGGGCAGTGTCTACGCCCTCATCGCCCTGGGCTACACCATGGTCTACGGTATCATCACCCTCATCAACTTCGCCCACGGCGACATCTTCATGGTCAGCACCTACGTGGCCTTCTTCGTCGGCACGGCGCTGATGAGCCGCCTCCTCCATCTCCCCGGCATCGTCGTCTTCGTGCTGACCATGCTGGCTGCGATGTTCGCCACGGCGCTGCTGGCCGTGTTGATTGAGCGGTTCGCCTACAAGCCGTTGCGCCAGGCGCCGCGCGTCTCCGCCGTCATCACCGCTCTGGGGGTGGGCCTCTTCCTGGAGAACTTCACCCTGGCGACCATCGGGCCTGACCCCCGCTTCCTGCCCAAATTTTTCCCCGTGCAGACCCTCACGGTGGGCGGCGTCGCGTTCTCCAATGTCCAGATCATCATCATCGCCGTCTCCGCCGTGGTGATGTTGCTCCTGGATACCGTCGTGCGCCGGACGATGGTGGGGATGGCCATGCGGGCCGTCTCCTGGGATAAATTCACCGCTCCGCTGATGGGCGTTCCGGTGGACCGCATCATCTCTATTACCTTTGCCATCGGCGCCTCTATCGCCGCCATCGGTGGGACGCTCTTCGGGATGGTCTACACGGTGGACCCGTACATGGGCATCCGCATCGGCTGGTGGGCCTTTATTTCTGCCGTTGTCGGCGGGATCGGCAACATTCGGGGGGCGATGATCGGCGGCTACATCCTGGGATTCGTGGAGATTTTCACTCCGGTGATCCTGCCCGCCTCCACCTACCGGGATTTCGTCGCCTTCTCCCTGCTCCTGGTCCTGCTCATCTTCCGCCCCTACGGCATCCTGGGCCGCCCGGTGGCGCAGAAAGTCTGAGGAGGCCGGCATGAAACGACCTTCATTCCCTTTCGTCTCCCGCGTTTCGGCACCCCTCCGCGCCACGTATGAGTCGCTCCCTTCGCCGGTTCGCCGCTGGACGATGCCGGCGCTGCTGGTCGTCTTCTTTCTCGTTGCTCTCCTCTCTCCCTCCTTCCTCAACCTCTACTGGCAGCAGGTGCTCATCTACGTGGGCATCAACATCATCCTGACGGCCAGCCTCAACCTGGTGAACGGATACATGGGGGAGTTCTCCGTGGGCCATGCCGGGTTTATGGCCGTTGGGGCCTACGTCGCCTCTATCCTGACGGTGTGGGTCTTCCCCCGCTGGGGACTGGGGGCGTACGTCCCCTATCTTTTCCCGGTGGCCCTGCTCATCGGCGGCCTGGCGGCCGGCCTGACGGGCCTGGTCGTTGCCTTCCCCTCCTTCCGTACCCGGGGCGACTACCTGGCCATCGTCACGCTGGCCTGGAATATGATTGTCAAGAGCGTCCTGGAGAACATAGACGCCATCGGCGGCCCCCGGGGCTTCATGGGGATGCAGAAGTTGACCTCCGTTGCGTGGGTCTACGTCTGGGTCGTCATCACTATTTACCTCCTGCGCAATCTGGTCTACTCCAATTACGGACGGGGTACCCTCTCCATTCGGGAGGATGAGATTGCCTCCTCGCTGGTCAGCGTGGATACCCGGAAGGTGAAAATCACCGTTTTCGTCCTCGCCGCGTTCTTTGCCGGAATCGCCGGGGGGCTTTTCGCCCACATCATCCAGTTCATTAACCCCCGCTCCTTCTCCATCCTGAAGTCCACGGACGTGCTGGTGATGGTTTACCTGGGCGGTATCGGCAGTCTGGGCGGCTCCATTCTGGGCGCGACAGTCTACACGGTCCTGCTGGAGTTGCTGCGGCCGCTGCAGGTCTGGCGGTGGGTGGTCGGCCCGCTGCTGCTGGTCCTGCTGATGATTTTCCGCCCGTACGGGATGATGGGCATGCGGGAATGGCGCTTCCTGGTCCCCCGCGAGGAACGCGTAGAGAGCGTCGCGGCCCTGATGGCGCGGATTCGGCGGAAGCGGGAAGCCGTCGCCGCACCGACTCCCGTCGGCGGATCCTCGGATTGACGGAGGGGCAACATGCCGGTACTGCGGATTCGGGGACTCACCCACTACTTCGGCGGCCTGCGGGCCGTCCACGACTTCAACCTGGACCTGGAGCCGGGGGAACTGATCGGCATTATCGGCCCCAACGGCGCCGGCAAGACAACGGTCTTCAACCTCATCACCGGCGTCTATCGTCCTACAGAGGGGGAAATCCTCTTCAACGGGCATAACCTGGTGGGCAAACGGCCGGACCAGATTGTCTCCCTGGGCATCGCCCGGACGTTCCAGACCATCCGTCTCTTCAAGAATCTGAGCGTGCTGGATAACGTCCGCATCGCGCGCTTCGCCCGGATGTCCTACGGGGTTCCGGCGGCGATGTTCCGCCTGCCCCGGTACGTGCGGGAAGAGGCCCAGACCCGGGAGCGGGCGCTGGAACTTTTGGACCTGATGGGGCTTTCGGAGCAGGCCAACTGGGTAGCCTCCAGCCTCCCCTACGGCCTGCAGCGGCGGCTGGAGATCGCCCGCGCGCTGGCGACGGAGCCGCGTCTGTTGCTTCTGGATGAGCCCGCCGCCGGGATGAACCCCGGCGAGATCGCTGAGTTGATGGAACTGATCCAGTGGATTCGGCGGCGGTTTGACCTGACCATCATCCTGATTGAGCACCAGATGCGGGTGGTGATGGGCATCTGCGAGCGGATCAAAGTGCTGGACTTCGGCGAGACCATCGCCGAGGGCACCCCGGCGGAAATCCAGAACAACCCCCGCGTGATTGAAGCCTATCTGGGGGAGGAGGCGGTGGCATGACGACGGACGACGTGGTCCTTTCCGTCCAGGACCTGCATGTCTCCTACGGGGTCATCCGTGCCCTCAAGGGGATTTCCTTTGAGGTGCGGCGGGGGGAAATTGTGACCCTGATCGGGGCCAACGGGGCGGGGAAGTCCACCACGCTGCGGGCCATCTCCCGCCTGGTGCCCATTCAGCAGGGAAGTATCCTCTTTGAGGGGGTGGACCTGCGCGCCGTCCCGCCCCACGAGGTGACGGCGATGGGCATCTCCCACGTGCCGGAGGGCCGGGGGATTTTCGCCAACCTGACCGTTCAGGAAAACCTGAAACTGGCTACCTGGGGGCGGAAGGACCCGAAAGAGATTCAGCAGGCCTACGAGCGGGTCTTCTCCCTCTTCCCCCGTCTGGCGGAGCGGCGGAATCAGTTGGCGGGCACCCTCTCCGGCGGCGAGCAGCAGATGCTGGCAGTGGGGCGGGCCTTGATGCGGGGCGGGCGACTGATGCTCCTGGACGAGCCGTCTATGGGGCTGGCGCCCGTACTGGTGCGGGAGATTTTTGACGTCCTGCGGGAGATCAACGCCGCCGGGACGACCATCCTGCTGGTGGAGCAGAACGCCCGCCAGGCCCTCAAACTGGCCCATCGGGGCTACGTCCTGGAGACGGGCACCATCGTCCTGGCGGGCACGTCGCAGGAACTGATGGATAACCCCCGGGTGAAGGAAGCATATTTGGGTGGGTGATAAGGTGGAGCGGGGAGGCGGCGAAGCCGCTTCCCCAAAGATCGGTATGGAACAGAAACCCCTGTTTGATATTGCTCCTTTTGTCCCGCTGACGGCCCGGCGGAAAAACGTCCTTCGCTCCCCCAAACAACATGGGTCATCCCAGCGGGATTCCCGGCCGTATCTGGCGGAGTTGGGCGTTGAGATTCAGGACGCCCCTCAACCCATCCAGTTTCAACCTAAACCAGCGAGCCGGTTCACCGCTGGTCGCCTTATGTCCAGGGGTTTTCGGCCCAGTTCGTCCAGAGGATTCTGGACCGGTACCGGACGGAATACGGGCGGCCCGCTGTAGCGGATCCCTTTGTCGGCAGCGGGACGGTGACCGTTCAGGCGAAGATGAACGGTTGCCCTTCTTTCGGGGTGGAACTGAATCCACTTCTGCACTTCGTGGCGCGGGTAAAAACCGACACCTGGCGCGTTTCCCCGGAGCGTCTCCTGGAAATTGCCCGTAGTCTTCCCACCGACCGTCGGACCGAAGCCCCCGCGTTTCTTCAATCCGAACGGCATTTTCGCCTTCCGGTGCTCCGGAACCTGGAGCGATTGAAGGGGGGATAGATACCTTCCAGCCGGCGACGGAAGAGGAGGCCCACATTCGGGACCTGATGTTGCTGGCTTTCGCATCCATCCTGATAGACTGCAGCAATCTGAAGCGATCCCCCTGTCTGGGGTACGCCCCGGCCAAGTTTGTGGAGGACGATGCGCCCTTTCGGTTGTTTACAGCCAAGATTGCGGCAGTCGCCGAGGACCTGCGGCTTTGTCAGACGAAGTATCGGGAGTATATAGATACGCCGACGGAGATTATCCTGGCTAATTCTATGGAGTACCGGCCACCTGTCGAGTACGACCTGGTGATTACGTCACCACCGTATATGAACGGTCTGGACTATGTGATGAACTACAAGATTGAAATCGGGTGGCTGGGCTTTGCCCGAACCCATCAGGAATTGAAGCAGTTGAAGGACGCGATGGTCGTCTGTGACAATGTCTCCAAAGGCGTCATTCGTCGCTTCAGCGGCGAGGCCGGGCGGTATAGCAACCCCTGGATTGAGCATATCAAGGCCGAAATCGCGGCCAACATCGCCCGACGGGGCTTCTACCGGCGGGAAGATATGCCGGAAATCGTCCATAAGTATTTTGACGATATGTATCTGGTCATGCGCAATGTCTCCCAGGCCATCCGTCCTGGAGGGCGCTTCGTTCTGGTCATCGGAGATAGCCTGATCGCCGATGTCTATGTGCCCACCGACCTGATTCTGGCCCGCATCGGCCAGGAATTGGGCCTGAAAATTGAGCGTCTGGAGCGGGCGCGCGTCCGCCGCTCCGGCCAGATTCGCAGTTATCGGCTCAGAGAGACCGTTGTCACGCTAAAAGCCGAAGGGTTGGCAGGTAACTACCTACGCCAGGGGCTAAAAGCCCAATGGCCCTAACTTTTTCGGCGCGTTGGCCTCACCCCTCCCCCGGCCCCTCCCCTCTCCCAAACTTCGTTTGGGAGAGGGGTGCCTCACCCCTCCCCCGGCCCCTCCCCTCTCCCAAACTTCGTTTGGGAGAGGGGAGGGGGTCAAGGGGTGGGGTGAGGTACAGGCGAACAGCCTGCGCTACGCCCTGTATGTTTCTGGGTAGATTCAACAGGGCGTAACTCCTGTAAGTTACGCTGATGATGGGCGGAGGAGGGGGGCGCTTGACGAAAAACCAGAAATCCAGTAAAATCTTTCTATCCCCCTTGAACGGAAGGTGCGACGGGGCTCTTTCTCCCCTTGCACCTGGTGATTCTATTCCCAATGGAGGCACCTGTGAAAGAACTGAGTA
>CALDFY010000295.1 GCA_937942115.1 uncultured Anaerolineae bacterium
CCCGCCCCGCATCTCCGGGCCGTAGGAGGGAATCCAGGTGACGTGAAAGTCGGCGTCCATCGCAGCGTAGGCCAGCACCTGTCCAGCGAAGAGGGTGCCCTGGCCGCCAAAGCCAGAGATGATGATTTCTTCCTGCATGGGTTGCCTCCTTGCCTCACCCCACCCCCAGCGGCTTCGCCGCTACCCCCTCCCGCCGCAGGCGGCGGGGGAGGGGTGATGCCAAATAGTTACGATTTCTCCATCAGCGCGCACTCCGTCTTGGTGTCGCCGTAGCGCAGGCTGTTAGCCTGCATCCGCAGGCCCAGCGGCCTGCGCTACGGTAGCGCAGGCTGTTAGCCTGCATCCGCAGGCCTGGCGGCCTTGCACTACGGTAGCGCAGGCTGTTAGCCTGCATCCGCAGGCCTGGCGGCCTGCGCTACAGGCCTGGCGGCCTGCGTTACATCAGCGCGCGCACCTCATCGGCCACTTTGGTGTCGCCCAGAGGGTAGTAGGGCACCATGTTCTGCTTGGCCCACTCCAGCGCATCCACCGGCGAGAGGCCCCAGTTGGTGTTGCAGGTGGAGAGGATTTCCACCATAGAGAAGCCCAGGCCGGCCAGTTGGACCTGGAAGGCCAGTTTGATGGCCTTTTTCGTCCGCCGGATGCCGGGCACGTCCAGCACGGCCTGCCGGGTGACGTAGGCCGCGCCGGGGAGCATGCCGATCAGTTCGGCCATCTTCATCGGCCAGCCGGCCGTCTCCACATCCCGCCCGCGCGGGGAGGAAGTGGTGACCTGTCCGGGGAGGGTGGTGGGGGCCATCTGCCCGCCCGTCATCCCATAGATGGCGTTGTTGACGAAGATGGTGGTGATGAGTTCCCCCCGGTTGGCGGTGTGGATGATCTCCGAGGTACCGATGGCGGCCAGGTCGCCGTCGCCCTGGTAGGTGAAGACCACCTTATCGGGACTGACCCGCTTGATGCCGGTAGCCATCGCCGGAGCCCGCCCGTGGGCCGCCTCGCAGAAGTCCATATTGAAGTACTCGTACGCCAGCACCGCGCACCCCACCGGCGCCACGCCAACCGTCCGCTCCCGAATGCCCAGTTCGTCAATCACTTCGGCGATGAGCCGGTGGATCACCCCATGAGTGCAGCCGGGGCAGTAGTGGGTGAACTTCGGCGTCAGACTTTCCGGGTATTTGTAGACCAGTTCCATGTCGGGAGGAATTTCCCGTTCGGTTGCCATTTTATACCTCCTCCGTTCTCCGGGTCTTGTCTACGACGAAGCCGGAGATGCCTCAAAGGGGAAGACCCGGAGCCTTTCCGGCGTAACCCGGGCGCTCAAGTTGAGGATTTCTACGCCCACCACCTGGTTGTCTGCGTTGAAATCCAGGATAACACCCGGATAGACCTCTTCGGACTCCACAACGGCTGATTCGTCTATACGGAGATACAGAGCGTCGTTCTCCCGGTCAATTTTCAACCTCATCTGATCTCCGTGTCCAGTTCCTCCAATTTGGGCAGAATCTCATCCGGCAGGGGGATGATGCCGCCCATGCGGCCGTAGAAGCGGACGGGGCAGCGGCCCTCCACCGCCAGCCGGACGTCCTCCACCATCTGCCCGGCGTTCATCTCCACGACGAGGATCCCCCGCACCCGCGCGGCCAGTTCGGCGATGCGGGCCGAAGGGAACGGCCAGACCGTGATGGGGCGCAGGAGGCCGGCCTTCAGCCCTTTCGCCCGTGCCTCCCGCACCACCGTCTGGCAGACCCGCCCGACGGTGCCGAAGGCGACCAGCAGCAGGTCGGCATCCTCCGTGGAGTACTCCTTCCAGCGCACCTCGTTGGCGGCAATTTCCCGCAGTTTGGCCTGCAGGCGCAGGTTGACCTTCTCCAGTTCCTCCTCCACCAGGTAGAGGGAGGTGATAATGTTGGGCTTGCGGCCCTTCGCACCGGTCAGTGCCCAGGGGGCCCGCTCTTCGGGCTTGCGGACGGGGCGCATCGGCGGCATCTCGGCCGGCTCCATCATCTGGCCCAGGGAGCCGTCGGCCAGGACCATCGCAATGGTGCGGTACTTCTCCGCCAGGTCAAAGGCCAGGACCGTCAGGTCTATCGCTTCCTGGATGTTGCCCGGAGCCAGGACGATGGGGTGGAAGTCGCCGTGACCGGCCATCTTCACGGCCTGGAAGTAATCCCCCTGGGAGGGAGCGACGTTCCCCAGGCCCGGCCCGCCCCGCATCACGTTGATAATGACGGCGGGGACCTCGGAGCAGGCGATGTAGGAGAATCCCTCCTGCATCAGGCTGATGCCGGGACTGGAGGAAGAGGTCATCACCCGGGCGCCGGCGCAGGCGGCGCCGTAGACCATATTGATAGAAGCCACTTCGCTCTCTGCCTGCAGAAAGACCCGTCCCTCTTCAGGCAAGCGACGGGAGAGATGTTCCAGAATCTCGGTCTGGGGGGTGATGGGATAACCGAAGAACGCCTCCACGCCTGCCCGAATGGCGGCCTCGGCAATGGCGGCGTTGCCTTCCCACAGTTCTTTTGCCATCGGAGTTCCCTCCTGGTCACTCGCTGGTTGCTATCACTGCGGCGGGTTGTTCCCGGCGCGCTTTGCGGCGGTAGACGGTGAAGACCACGTCGGGGCAGATGGTGGCGCACATTGCGCAGCCAGTGCACGCTTCGGGGTCCGTCACCTCTACGGGGCGGTAGCCCCGGATGTTGAACCGTCCGTCGGCCAGTTTCAGGATGTGCACCGGGCAGACGGAAACGCAGAGTCCGCATCCCTTGCAGCGGTTCTCGTCTATGATCACCATACCTTTTGCGGCCATGTTGCCTCCAAGAGAGTTTTTATGGCGGCGGCGAAGCCGCCACCATAAAAACTATTACAACACCCCCACCTGACTGTAATCCCCCAGATTCATCTTGAACGCTTTGGGCTTTATCGGGGATCGGGTCAGCACCGCGTTGCGTCCGATCAGGCTGTCCTGCAGACGGGCCGGAAGGTCGCGGATGACGCTGTGCTCCAGCACGATGGAGCGCTCAATCTCGCTGTTCTCCACCACCACATCGTGGTAGATGGAGGTGAAGGGGCCGATGTAGGAGTTGACGATGCGGGAGCGTTCGCCGATGATGGTCGGTCCCCGCACCACGCTGTTGATGATTTCCGCGCCCTTCTCCACCGTCACCCGGCAATCCACCTCCGAGTCCCGGTCCACAAACCCCTCTATGACGGGGGTCAGTTCCTGGAGCACCATACTGTTGGCTTCCAGCATGTCGCCGGGCTTCCCGGTATCAATCCACCAGCCCCGATGGATGTACGGGAAGACCTTATAGTCGTGCTCCACCAGCCACTGGATGGCGTCGGTGATCTCCAGTTCGCCCCGCCAGGAGGGCTTGATTTCGTCCACGGCCTGGTGAATGTGATGGTCAAACATATAGATGCCCACCAGGGCCAGGTCGGAGGGGGGCTCTTTGGGCTTTTCTATCAGCCGGACGACCCGTCCCTCCCCGTTCAGGACGGCGACGCCGTACTGCTCCGGGTGTTCCACCCGGGTCAGCACAATCTGGGCGTTCCAGTCCGATTCCTGGAACTGGCGGACCAGTTCGGTGATGCCGCCCTGGATGACGTTATCCCCCAGGAACATCACGAAGGGCTCGTCGCCCAGGTACTCGCGGCTCACCTTGACCGCGTGGGCCAGGCCCAGGGGCTGGGGCTGATGGATGTAGGTAATCTTCACCCCCCAGCGGTTGCCCCGCCCGACGGTCGCCTTGATCTCCTCGGCGGTGTCGCCGACGACGATGCCGATGTCGGTGATGCCCGCGTCCCGGATGGCCTCAATGACGCGGAAGAGGATGGGCTTGTTGGCGACCGGGATCAGTTGTTTGGCGCGCGTGTAGGTCAGCGGATAGAGACGGGTGCCCTTGCCGCCGCTCAGAATCAGTCCCTTCAAGGTCACCTCCCTAAAAGAAGTGACAGTCACCCTGGGGTGACTGTCACCGGATGGTTATGCCTGTCCCCGAGCGCCCCCTAAAAGGCCGGCCAGCCGCCGGACATGGGCCTTCTCCTCGCGGATAATCTCGTTGACCAGGGGCCGGTCGGCCTCGCGCATCATCTCCCGCAGGTCGTAGTAGAAAAGGAGCGTGTCCTTCTCAAACCCCAGCGCCATGCGCAGCGCGTCCTTCGGGTCGGCGATGGACTCCGCCAGCGCCAGCGCCTTATCCGGCCCGGCGAAAATGGCGTTATCCACTGCAACCTGGAGGTACTGGGCGTACTCATCCCACTCCGCCTGGGAATGGGACGGCATCTCGGCGACGTACCCGCTCAGTTTCATGAACGCGTTGTAGTGCCGCTGTTCCTGAACGGCCAGGTCGTCCATAACCGCTTTGACCTGGGGGTCCTGGACCCTGCGGGACATGCCCGTGTAGAAGGCCTCTCCCGTCTGTTCAATTCGCAGCGCCATATTGATGGCTTCCGCTGCTGTAAACACGGCCATTTCGCTCCTTTCACGTTTTCACGTTTTCACGTTTCACGTTTCACGTTTCACGTTTTCACGTTTCACGTCAATCTATCCGCACGAATTTCTCGCGCTTTGCCCCGCAGACGGGGCACTCATCGGGCGGTTCGCCTTCGGCCACGTAGCCGCAGACGTCGCAGACGTAGTAGGTGCAGGGCTCCTCCCGGAGCATGCAACCGATGGCCCGCTTGTAGAGGGCCGCGTGGGCTTCCTCCACATCCCGCGCCCGGCTGAAGACCAGGGCCGCTCGCCGGTCGCCCTCTTCCTCTGCCTCCTGGATAAAGCGGGCGTAGGCGATGCCGCTGGCGAACCGTTCCCGCTCAAAGGAGGATTGCAGATTCTCCTCGGTGGAGCGGATGATGGCCTCGCCCATCAGCCGCAGGGCCATATCGGCGTGGATGCCCTCGGCGTAGGCGACGGCGCGGAACAGCCGGGCGACATCCGGGTATCCCTCCTCCTCCGCTTTGCGGGCGAAGGCCAGCAGCCGCCGGTGGGCTTTGGCCTCGCCCACAAAGGCGTCGTAGAGATTCCGCTGGGTCTTCTCTCCCATCGGGTTCTCCTCAAGCGGCGGTTACCTGATTCCAGTCCGGGTGTTCCTCCATCAGGAGGTCGGCGTAGGCGGAGACGTCGGTCCCCCGCTCCATCAACTGGCGGATGGGGGAGGTGTGCTCCCGCTCGTTGAGAAGGATGGCGCCGACGATGCGGCCCGCCCGCAGGGCCAGTTTGCGGTAGTGGCCGTTCTGCGGGTCGGCGCGCCGGAGTTGGAGCAAATCGTCGCCCTCGGCCACGCACTCGCCCAGCGAGGTCAACTCGGCGCCCACGACTTTGAGGGTGGTGGCGGGGAGGGTGCCGGAGTAGGTGACGCTTCCCGGCGTGACCATATTGGCTGCCGCCGCGCGCGCCTGCTCTATGGCGGCGGGGACGATACCGTAGACGACCCCCCCGGCCTCCGCCACATCTCCGGCGGCGTAGACGTCGGGCGCGCTGGTCTGGAGGTACTGGTCCACCACCACCCCCCGGGCGACCGTCAGGCCGGCCTGCCGGGCCAGCGCCACATCGGAGCGGATGCCGGTGGAGAAGACCACCAGGTCGGCCGGGAACTCCTGCCCGTCCTTGAGCCGCACGGCCCGAACCTCGCCGTCCCCCAGAATCGCCTCGGTGACCGTCCCGGTGACCGTCTGGATGTCCATTTTCCGGAGGAGGTTTTCCAGCACCGCTGCGCCTTCCCGGTCCAACTGGCGGGGCATCAGATAGGGGGCGAACTCCAGGACGGTCACCTCCAGCCCCAGGGTGCGCAGCGCCCGCGCCGTCTCCAGCCCCAGGAGGCCGCCGCCGACCACGATGCCCCGGCGGACGGACTGGGCGAACCGGCGAATGGCGCGGGCGTCGTCCAGCGTGCGCAGGGTGAAGACGCCCCGGCGGTTGGCCCCCTCTATGGGGGGCGTCCAGGCCAGGCCGCCGGTCGCCAGGAGGAGGCGGTCGTAGGGGACGGTCGTTCCATCGGCCAGCCGCAGACGGTAGGCGGAGGGGTCCAGTTCTGCCACCGGGGCATTCAGGTGGACGCGGATGCCCTGCTGCTCATACCACTCCGGGGGGCGGTAGAAAATGTCGGCCTCCGCAACGATTCCAGCGATGTAGTCGGGCAGTTGGGGGCGGCGGTAGTAGGGGTATGGCTCCGCCGCGTAGATGTGGATTTCTGCCCCGGGCCGGGCGCGCGCGATCGCCTGCGCCGCCGTCACTCCGGCCACGCCGTTGCCGATGATGACGTATCGCTCCATCTGGGGCCGGTCCGTCTACACCTTCTCAAACATATCCTTCGTGGCGCCGCAATCGGGGCAGGACCAGTCCTCCGGCAGGTCTTCAAAGGGGGTTCCGGGAGGAATTCCGCGATCGGGGTCGCCTTTAGCGGGGTCGTAAATATAGCCGCAAACCATGCATTCCCACTTCTCCATGATGACGTTACCTCCTGTGTTTTGTTTCGCGAAAAGTATAACCGATGCCGGAGAAATTGTCAACCGTTGAAGTCGTGGTATAATGAGCCCAGGCCCTCATTCTCACTCACCGCGATCGTCCGGGGAAGGAGAGAGATGATTGAAGTGAAAATTGCCGGAATTCAGGTCAGCCTGATGTCCCAGCACCGGGTGGTGCTCCTGAAGGAGTTGGGCTCAGATCGGTATCTTCCCATCTGGATCGGGCCCTATGAGGCCGAAGCCCTCAGCATAGAACTCCAGCAGGTGGCGGTGGCCCGTCCGTTGACCCATGACCTGCTCCGCAACGTCATTGAGGCGATGGGGGGGGTGGTCCAGTACATCGTCGTCTCCGAACTGCGGGACGATACCTTCTACGCCCGCATCGTCATCAGCCTCAACGGTCGGACCATAGAGGTGGATTCCCGCCCCTCCGACGCGATGAACCTGGCCGTTCGCACCCGGGCCCCCATCTACGTTGCCGAAGAGGTGATGGATGCGGCCGGCGTGGTGCCCGAGCAGGACCTGGGCGAGGAGGAAGAGAGAGAAGAATCCGCCTTTGACGAGTTCCTGCGCGGTCTGAATCTGGATGACCTGCCGATTCATTAGCCGGTGGGGTTAGCTGGAAGCGGCTCCCTGCTACCAACTATGCTTGCGCCGGAGAAGACTGTTCCCCACGATGTAGAGGCCGAAGAGGCGGTCCTGGGCTCTCTGCTGATTGACCCGGAGGCCCTGTATCGCGTGGCGTCCTTCCTCCGCCCCGAGGACTTTTACATCCAGAAAAACGGCTGGATTTACGAGGCCATCCTCGCCCTCCACGACCGCAGGGAGCCGGTGGACTTCGTGACCCTGCGCAATGAACTGGAAGCGCGGGGGATTCTGGAAGAGGTGGGGGGCGTCGCCTATCTGGCCCGTCTGATAGACGCTGTCCCCACGGCCATCCACGTGGAGGCCTACGGGCGGATTGTGGAGGAGGCGGCCATCCGCCGCCGTCTCATCAGCGCGGCGAGCGACATCGCCCAACTGGCCTACCAGGAGGGCCAGGAAATCGGCGAGGTCCTGGACCGGGCGGAACAGTCCCTGTTTGCCATCTCCCAGCGGCGCATCACCCGGGACCTGGTGCCCATTCAGGAGGTCGTCCGGCCCTTCTACGACCGCATAGAGTACCTCTACACCCATCAGGGGGAGCCCCTGGGGGTGCCCACCGGCTTCATAGACCTGGACAAATTGCTGGGGGGCCTGCAGAAGTCGGACCTGATTATCGTTGCGGCCCGGCCCGGTGTGGGCAAGACGTCCCTTTGTCTCTCCATCGCCCGCAATGCGGCCCGAATGGGCAAACATGTGGCCATTTTCAGCCTGGAGATGTCCGCCGAGCAGGTGGTGCAGCGGCTGGTCTCCGCCGAGACGGGAATTGACGCCCAGCGGCTCCGGCTGGGACAACTCCGGGAAGAAGAATGGCCCCTCCTGGTCCAGGCGACCGGCGTCCTCTCCGAACTCCCCATTTTTATTGACGATACCCCCGCCATTTCCGCGCTGCAACTGCGCACCAAGGCGCGGCGCATTCACGCCGAGTACGGCCTGGACCTCATCGTGGTGGACTACCTGCAACTGATGACCAGCGACGTGCGGGTGGAAAACCGGGTCCAGGAGGTCTCCTACATCTCCCGCATGCTCAAGAGTCTGGCGCGGGAACTGGACGTGCCGGTTCTGGCGGTCTCCCAACTCTCCCGTGCGGTGGAGCAGCGGACGGATAAGCGGCCGGTTTTAGCAGATTTACGCGAATCGGGGTCTCTTGAACAGGATGCGGACGTGGTGATGTTCATCTACCGGGAGGAGATGTACAAACCGGAGACGGAGAAACAGCACATCGCGGACATCATCGTCGCCAAGCACCGGCACGGCCCGACCCGGACGGTGCAACTCTTCTTCCGGGAGCAACTGGCCCAGTTCCTGGACGCCGAGACCCGCATCCGACCGGTGGAGTTCGCATGATCACACAAAGACGCAAAGACACAAAGAACACGGGACGGTTCATAATTGGTGACACTTTTTGCCGGCGGACTTCCTGCCCTCACCCCTCCCTATCCCTCCCCTCTCCCGTCTATACACGGGAGAGGGGAGGGAGTTAAAGGTGGGGGTTTTGCGGCGGCCG
>CALDFY010000296.1 GCA_937942115.1 uncultured Anaerolineae bacterium
CTCAGGAGGTCGGCGAAGGCCGACCTTGTTGCGAACGAAGTGAAGGGACCCGGCCGAAGGCCCAAAGAGGCTGGCTTCAGTCAGCGCCCGAGGCGGCGACCCAACTGGCGCAGCCCCTTAAGTTAACGCATATGGGGGGCAGGGGGGAGGGGCAATCCCAAAGGCCCGGAGGCGGATAGCACAAGATGAATCTTGCGCTACAAGTTTCTGGGTAGTGCCCCATCGCGCGGAGCGCATTCCGGAGGGTCAGAAACAATGGCCGCGTCATTGCGAGTACCCCACGCGCAGGCGCATTCCGGCGGGGCAGAAACTGCAATGGCTTGCGGAGCGCAGGCCGCCAGGCCTGTCAGTGCAGGCGAACAGCCTGCGCTACGCCCTGTATGGCCGCCAGGCCTGTCAGTGCAGGCGAACAGCCTGCGCTACGCCCTGTATGTTTCTGGGTAGGGTGCGAAGTACCCGGAGCAACCTTCCCAGCAATCAAAGCGTCCAGGGAGGCTGATTTCCCATCGGCGCCCAGGGTGGCGGCAGGCAGAGAGCCGAATCTAACCTGAAGTCAACGCTTATGGGGGCCGGGGATGAAGGAGGGTAGGGGCAAATTAGCACCATTGGGCTTTTAGCCCCTGGCGTAGATAGTTACTCGTACCATACGATGAAACCCCCGGATGCAGCAGGCCGGGGCGCTCACTCTACGCATAGAGGTTGGCGATGACAGGGGCACAGCAAGGAAGCCATATGGACATCCAGAAGATAGAATACGGAGGGTGGCCCAACTGCTATCGGTGGTCCAACGGACAGGTGGACCTGGTGGTCACCGCTGATGTGGGCCCGCGCGTCATCCGCTTCGGCTTTGTCGGCGAGGCCAACGAGTTCAAGGAATACCCGGAGATGCTGGGGAAGACCGGGGGAGACAGGTGGCGGATTTACGGCGGACATCGGCTCTGGCATGCGCCGGAGGCTATGCCCCGCACCTACTTCCCCGACAACGGCCCCGTGGAGGTCCAGGTCCACCCTGCCTTCATCCGGGCCGTCCAGCCGGTAGAACCGACCACGGGCATCCAGAAGGAAATGGACCTCTGGCCGGATGCCGACCGTCCCCACGTCCGGGTAGTCCATCGTCTGCGGAACTGTTCCCTCTGGCCGGTGGAGTTAGCGCCCTGGGCGCTCTCGGTGATGGCGCCGGGCGGGGTAGCCATTCTGCCCTTGCCCCCGCGCGGTCGGCATGAGGAGCACCTGCTCCCCACCGGCGCTCTGGTCCTCTGGGCGTACACCGATATGGGCGACCCCCGCTGGGCCTGGGGCCACCGGTACGTCCGGCTGCGCCAGGACCCGACCCGTGCGGCGCCCCAGAAGGTGGGGGTTGTGGCGCCGGCGGAGAACTGGCTGGCCTACTGGCGGAATGGCCATCTGTTCCTGAAAACCTTCTCCATCGTCCCGGGGGCCCGTTATCCCGACCTGGGCTGTTGCGCGGAAGTGTTCACCAACGCCGAGATGCTGGAACTGGAGACCCTGGGCCCGCTGACCGTCCTCCCGCCGGACGCGGCTGTGGAGCACGTAGAGGACTGGTGGCTCTTCCGGGATGTGCCGTTTCCGGAGGGGGAGGAGGAGATAGAACGGGTCCTTTCCACCCTATGGGCGCACATAAAGGTTTGACGCCCTTCCTCATACCTGGTATAATTCTTTTGTCAAAATCACCTGGGAGGGAATGGGAATGATTGATGTCAACGACCTGCGCCGAGGAACCACTTTTATTTTGGACGGAGAACTCTATAAGGTCCTGGAGTACCAGCACCATAAGCCCGGTCGGGGCAATGCCATCATCCGCACCAAACTGCGCAACCTGCGCACCGGCGCCACCGTCCAGCAGACCTTCCTTTCCGGCGACCGGGTCCAGGAAGTGCGCATTGAGCGCCGGGGCGTCCAGTACCTCTACAACGACGGCGACCTCTACTACTTTATGGACACGGAGACCTTTGACCAGGTCGGCGTCCCGGCCCACGTGCTGGAGGGGCAGGCCGGCTACCTGAAAGAGGGCATGGAACTGGTCATCTCCATGTACGAAGGCCAGCCGATTGAGGTGGAACTCCCCACCGCCGTGGACCTCCAGGTGGTGGATACCGAAGTTGCCGTCGCCGGTGATACCGCCACCAACGTGATGAAGAAAGCCACCCTGGAGACCGGGCTGGAGATTCAGGTCCCTCTCTTTGTCCAGGCCGGGGACACCGTCCGGGTGGATACCCGTACGGGGGAGTACGTCACCCGCGTATAGCCCATCGCGTGGATTCCTGCTGTGGAGACGAAAATCCGGCAGACGCAGGCCGATTTGGTGAAAGCGATCGCCGAAATCGCCACCACTATGCCGCTGGCGCGCACGGTGCAACTCTATCCGTTTGCCCTTTTCCTCAAGACCCATCCGTTGCCTACTGAAGAAACGTTTGCCCCTACCCCCCTTTATCCCCCCTCCCCCAAGCGCAGCAATGGGGGAGGGGGGAAGGGCATATGCGTTAACTTAAGGGGCTGCGCCAGTTGGGTCGCCGCCTCGGGCGCTGACTGAAGCCAGCCTCTTTGGGCCTTCGGCCGGGTCCCTTCACTTCGTTCGCAACAAGGTCGGCCTTCGCCGACCTCCTGGGAAGGGCGTCAACGCAGGTTGACGCCCGGCGCGAAGCGTAGGGGCAACCCTTGCGGTTGCCCCCAGGGGAGGCCGATTTCCCATCGGCGCAGGGGAGCGCTGACTGAAAGTCGGCCTCCCTGGGCCTCCGGCCAGAGGACGGCCTGCGCCGTCCTTTCAGGGAAGCATCAACGAAGGTTGACGCCTGGCGCAAAGCGTAGGGGCAACCCTCGCGGTTGCCCCCAGGGGAGGCCGATTTCCCATCGGCGCAGGGGAGCGCTGACTGAAAGTCAGCCTCCCTGGGCCTCCGGCCAGAGGACGGCCTGCGCCGTCCTTTCAGGGAGGCATCAACGAAGGTTGACGCCGGGCGCAAAGCGTAGGGGCAACCCTCGCGGTTGCCCCCAGGGGAGGCCGATTTCCAATCGGCGCCCGAGGCGGCGGGAAGCGGAGAGCCGAAGCCAACCTTAAGTTAACGCCTATGCCCTCCTGCCCCCGCCCCTCTTCCGCTTGTCTTCGGCGGCGGGAGAGGGGCAGGGGAGTTAGGGGATTTTGCGGCGGGCGGCGAAGCCGCCTGCCGCAAAAACCCCTCCTCACTTTGTGAGGCCGGAAAAATCCCGCCCATCCGCGTTTCTCTGCGTTCTATCTCCCCCGCCAGCGGGCCAGGGTGACCGCTCCGTCTTCGGTCACCCGGCGGGCCTGGCCATCCACCGTCACCAGCCAGAGGTCGCCCCGGTAGACCACCAGCACCCGTCTGCCCGCCGGGTCCCAGGCCACCGCCGGATACTCCAGCCCCGGCTCCCGGGGGTCCTGCGGGAACAGCAACCGCCGCTCCGACCCGTCCCGGTCCATCCGGTAGAGGTCGTAGGTGCTGGTCTGCGAGGCGTAGGGGGCCCGGGCCCGCCCGAAGAGAATCAGGTCGCCATCCGGCGAGAACGACGGCGCGGCCCACATCCCCGCCTCCGGGACCAGTTTCGCCTGCAGCAGGGTCTCCGAAGCCGTCACAATGCCCAGGGCGTAGACGTCAAAGACGGGGCTATCTTCCGGCGCCTCCCCGGTGGGCGAGGGGCCGTGCAGGACGGTGACCAGAAACGCCCCCTCCGGCGACCAGGAAAGGGTCGGGACCCAGGCCCAGGGGGCGTAGGTGCGGAAGGGTGGGAACCGGACCAGCGGGACCGCCTCCGGCTTACGGGCGGAGAGGTCCACCAGGCCGATCTCGTCGGCGCGGGCGTAGGCCAGGAGGGTGGATTCGCCTCCCTCCCCGAGGGGGGCCCAGGCGAAGGTCGTCCCCCACCAGCCGTAGGTGCCGCCCGCCGACGGCCCCAATACCCGACGGCGGTCCCGGAGCCGGCCGTCGTCCTGGGGACGGGCCACAAAGAGGTCGTTGGCCGCCTCCCAGCCTGGCGGCGCCTCGCGCGGCGCGCCGGTGGAATACGCGATCCAACGCCCGTCCGGCGACCAGGCCGCCCAGAGGACATTCTGCTCCGGCAACCGCACCGGTTCGGCCCCCGGCGTGACCGTATCTATCAGCCACAGCGTGTTCAGCACGCCGGTCTCGGTGGCGGTCCGGGTGAAGAGGAGCCGGGTGCCGTCCGGCGAGAGGTCAAAGACCCGGCCGTCCAGGTCTCCTGTCGCCGTCAGACGGCGGCGGCTGCCGGTGGTCCCCCGCATCACCCAGGCGTTGTGCGCGGAGAGGTAGGCAACGGTGCCGGATATGGGCACCGACGTCACCTCCTCCCGCGCCCCCACCAGCAGAATCTCGTTCTGGGGTTCCCGGACGGTGACCCGTCGGGCCAGGCGTCGCTCCACCTCCACCCCGTCCTCCAGTGTGATGACGTAGGTCAGTTCCTCCACGCCGTTTACCCCGGCCCGCAGCAGGCGGGTCTGGCCGACCGGGACCGTCACGTCCCGCACCGTCTCCCGACCGTAGGGGAGGGTCTGCTGGACGGTCTCGGTGCGGACCTCCACCCGCACCACCCGGACGGTCATCCCGTCGGTCAGGAGGACGGTCTCCGGCGGGGCGACGCGGTCGTCTTCATCCAGGGTGATCCCCACCCGCGCCAGCAGTTCCCCCACCGTCTGGGCGTCGGTGGTCAGGACGCGGGTCTGGCCGTCGGCGACCAGGGTGACCCGCACGGGGCCGATGGGGGTGCAAGCGGCGAGGAGGAAGGAGATAAAGGATACAAGGATACAAGGATACAGGGGGAAGCGGCGAGAATCGGCGTTCATCTGCGTCCCATCATCTCCAGGGCCCGGCCGCGAAAGTCCTCTATCCGCTGGTAGCCGTGCCGCTCCATGTAGTCCTGGATGCCCTGGCAGATTTCCCGGAAGACCTCCAGGCCCCGGTAGTAGACAGCGGAGCCGATGCCGACGGCGGTGGCGCCGACCAGGAGCATCTCCACGGCGTCCCGCGCGGTGGTGACGCCGCCGGTAGCAATCACGGGAACGTCCACCGCCCGGCAGATGTCGTAGACGCAGCGGACGGCGATGGGGCGCAGGGCCGGGCCGCTCACCCCGCCGGTCCCGTGGGAGAGGACGGGTCGGGCAGTCTCTATGTCCAGAATCAGGCCCGGTCCCAGACTGTTCACGGCGGTGATGCCGTCCGCGCCGGCCTCCACCACCGCCTCGGCGATGCGGACGATGTCGGTCACATTGGGGGAGAGTTTCACCAGGACGGGGAGGTCCGTATTGGCCTTCACCCGGCGGGTCACCTGCGCAGACACGTAGGGGTCGGCGGCAAACATGCGCAGGTACTGGTCGTCTATGTTGGGGCAGGAGATGTTCACTTCTATCAGGTCGGGGCGGGCCTCGGAGACGTAGCGGGCGATGGTGCCGAAGTCGTAGATGGTATCGGCGAAGATGCTGGCGATGACCGGCACGCCCAGGGGGGCCAGTTGCTCCCTGGCGGCGCGGATTTCGTCTACCATCACTTCCACGCCGGGGTTGGAGAGGCCGACGGCGTTGATGAGACCCCCGCCCCACTCCACGATGACGGGGTTGGGGTAGCCATCGCGGGGGGCCAGGCTGATGGATTTGGTAGTGACGGCGCCGGCGCCGGAGCGGGCCACCCGGGCCAGCACGCCGTGGCTGAGCCCCAGGATGCCGGAGGCCAGCACCGTGGGGTTGGGCAACCGGACACCACACAGGGAGACGGAAAGGTCTGCCATTCCACCGTCCTCGGATTCCAGGCCGTCAGAGAGACTCTCAACGAATGCTTATACCATCGGAAAGGGAGAATGTCAACTTCACCCCATCCCCTTGCCCTCCCCCCTCAACTTTGGCCTTTCTGCCCAGGGTCTTCCTGCACGGGCCTCCGGCCGCTTCCAAAGCATAAAAAAGAGGGGATGGTTCATTTTCTTGACGCAATCGGTGACACCTTTTGGAAGGCGTTAAAAATTCCAGGGGTCTGTTTTATCGCCTGCCAGGCGATGGGCCTCACCCCTCCCCGGCCCCTCCCCTCTCCCGAACTTCGTTCGGGAGGAGGGGTGCCTCACCCCTCCCCCGGCCCCTCCCCTCTCCCAAACTTCGTTTGGGAGAGGGGAGGGGAGAAAGGAGGGGTTTTGCGGCGGCCTTCGGCCGCCGC
>CALDFY010000297.1 GCA_937942115.1 uncultured Anaerolineae bacterium
AACTTTGTTCGGGAGAGGGGAGGGGTCGGGGGAGGGGTGAGGCCTCTGCCGCCGGAAGGCGAGCGGGAGAGGGGAGGGGCAAGGGGTGGGGTGAGGGCCGGAATGGGCATCCCCCGCTCCCCGAAAAACCTACACTTGTCAGGGGGGGATAAAGGGGGGTGGGGGCAAATGTTCGCACCATTGGGCGAAAAGCCCCTGGCTCAGATGCGAAGCCCCTTTCAGGGGCTTCCGGATAGCCCGTCAGGGCTTTGGTATCTGAGCATGCCGCTTCAGTGGCGGGCGGAAGTGGGCATCCCAGCCATCAGGGTAGTTACGAAAAATCCGCGTTTATCTGCGTTCATCCGCGTCCTGTTTTCAAAAATTCCAGGAGGTCTCCCACCGATACCTCTGCCAGCAGTTCCGGCGGCCCCTCCAGAACGTCCCGGGCGGGGGCGCGTGGGGCGTAGAAGGGCCGGAACGGGCGGGCCAGGACGGCGTCCACCACCCGCCCTGTCCGGTCCAGCCAGATGGCGGCGATGGGGAAGAAGACGAAGAGCATATGGATGGCCGCCTCGGCGCGGTTTTCCCGCGCGCCCACCAGCAGGAGGGCCTCTCCGGGCGGCAACCGTCGGCGGAAGGTCAGCCCACGCAGGCGGCACAGGAAGGACGCGCACCACCGCACCCGCACCGGGAGGGTCGTGCCGCGCGTGCGGTTGTAGACGGTCAGCCAGCGAGTCATAGAGACGAGCGTCCCAGGCGGTGGCCGGCCCAGAGGAGGGCGACCGCCACCCCCCAGGCCAGCAGGAAGAGCAGGCCCAGCAGGGTCAGCATCAGGAGGCCGGCCGCGCCGACCCACAGCGGGTTATCGGCGTGCGTCAGCGCCATCAGGGCGGCCAGGACCAGCCCAAACGCGCAGGAGTTCCACAGGCCGTGGAGCGCCACCGCACCGGCGAAGGCCAGCGGGAGCCGCCAGGGCCGCCGTCCGGCCCACCACTGGCCCCATCCCCAGCCCATCAGGCCGCCGGTGGCACAGTGCATCACCGTCGCGGCCATGCGGCTCAGCACTCCCGGCGCCCAGGTAGGGCCAACGAAGAGTCCGTTGAGCAAATTTTCCGCCAGAGCGAACCCCGCGCCGGAGGCCACCCCCAGCAGAAAGGCCCGGGCCGGGGAAGGCCGGAGCCAGGCCCCGGCCAGACCCACACCCAGCGTCTTGGTGACCTCTTCCACCAGCGGCACCAGTCCGCCGACAAACATCAGCCCCACGAGAGCCAGCGAGGGGGTGATCCGCTCCAGCAGGCTCCCTATCTCGGTGAGGGGAAGGGGTTCGCCGCTCTCCATGACCTGTTGGGCCTGTTGCAGCCATTCCTGGGGGAGTACCCCCAGCGCGAACAGGCTGATGGCCAGGAACAGCGCGAGGATGACCTCTATCACCAGCGCAGTGGTCGTGCCCAGGAGCGCGCCGCTCAGCAACCCGCCGCTCACGTCCGACCAGGAGACGTCCCGCCCGCGCAACCCCCATCCAACCAGGGAGAGGGCCAGCGCGGGCAGGAGCAGCAGCGTCGGCGCGTGAAGGAGGGCCATCAGGAGCGGCGAGGTGTTCAGCACAGACACTACGGTGCCAGCGACCAAAAGGACGGCGAACGCCAGCCAGAGCCAGCCGGACCTTCGGGGGCGGAAGGGGGTGGAGGGGGTGCCCCTTCGTTTTCGGGCTCCTTCGGCGAGCAGGAACAGCCCCAGGCACACCCCCAGCATTCCCACCGCGACGGCCTGAGGGAGGACCATCCCGCCCACACCTCTCTCGCCGCCCTGGAGTTGGGCGGCAAAGACCAGCAGGACGGCCAGGGCGACGCCGCCGACCGCCATCAGGCCACCGGCCAGAATGCCGAATAGCCCCACGAGTCGGGCAGAGGACGATGGGTTGATGGAGTGATTTGACGGTGCCATCGGATGGTGCTAAAACAATGTGTGCAATTTGTCGTTCCAGGGGGTGGGTATGGAAACAGAACGATTGAACATTTATTTACCCCGCAGCGTTGCCCAGGACCTGCGCCGGCACGCACCGGCCCGGCAGCGGGCTCATTTTGTGGCCCAGGCCGGGGCCCGGGAACTGAACCGGTTGAAGGGACTGGCCGCTATTGACGCCTCTGCTGGAGCCTGGCGGGAGGAAGACCACCCGGAACTGGCAACACCGGCAGATATAGACCGCTGGATAGAAGAGCGGCGGGCCGAATGGGACCGGGACCGTTGCCCCTCTGCTGGAGAATCGCAGAATGGCTGACTATCTTCTGGATACCGGAATTCTAATCCGGCATCTGCGCAACCGGCCTGGCTATCGGGAACTTCTGCACCCTCTGGCCCAGGAGGGGCAACTCATCATCGCTTCCTTAACTCGCCTGGAGGTGATACAACGGCACTTCCCTTCGTTCCGTGCCTGACTACAAGCGAAAATGGCACTCCCCTTCGTTCCATGCCTGACTACGAGCGACTTTTCAGACCATCTCTGAAGCGTCCCCCCTCAGCGTTCCTCTATCCGCACCTCCTCAATCAATAACCCCGGCGGAGCCATCGGGTCGGCGGGATTCCGCTCCGGCAGCGCCTGGAGAATCTCCATCCCCTTCACCACTTTCCCGATGATGGTGTAGTGCCCGTCCAGGTCAGGTTGGGGGCCCAGCGTGATGAAGAACTGGCTGCTGC
>CALDFY010000298.1 GCA_937942115.1 uncultured Anaerolineae bacterium
ACGCTCCCGTCCGGCGCGGTGATCTGCACGGCCCGCCCCAGGGCGTCGTATTGGGTGCGGATGCGGGGCTGCGCGAGGTCAGGGTTGCGGTAGGGCGTGACCACCCTCCCATCCGGGGTGGTGGCATAAACGTACTGAGGGACGAAATAGGGGAGGCTCTCCTCGGCCGCCCGCCCTAAGGCATCATAGCGGATGTACCGCACGATCTCCTGCCCGCCGCCGGAACAACTCCAGCCCGGCCCCGGCGCTTGCACTTCCACCAGCCGCCCCAGGCCATCGTAGAAGCGCCGCTCCCAGGTCGCCAGCCCGCCGTTGCACCAGGCCACCCCTGCGGTCCCCCGCACCAAATGGCTGATCAAAAGCGGCCAGCGGTCGGTGCGCGGACGGTCCACCCCATCGTAGTACAGCCACTCCTCGGTGGGGGAATCCCAGGAATCGCCGGGGCGAACGATCGTGCGCAGCCGCCCGAAGGGGTCGTAGGTGTAGGCCGTCGCCGCCCCGTTGGGGTCCACCACCCGCTTCAGCGCCCCCACCGGCCCCCGCCCCTGCCCGGGGTCGCTCTCATGGATTCCGTAGTACTCATATCCGGTGCGGTGGCCCAGGGCGTTCCGCTCCCACAGCCGATATACCCCCTGCGGGTCGTAACCGAAGGTCGTCGTGAAGCCCCGGGCGTCGGTGATGACGGCCAGGTTCCCCCAGGCATCATAGGCCGCCCGCTCCGTCACCCACCCCCAATTGCCCCTCCCCCAGTCCACCCGGGTAAGCAGCCCCTTCTGCGGTGGAGTGGGGTAAGCAGAGGCGGAGTCGTAATAGAAGAGGGATTGAGTTTTCAGGGCCGGCCCGCCAACGTTCTCGGTGATCCCCTGATAGACGTTCTCCCACGCCACCCGGTCCAGAATCCAGGCGGCGGTGTTGGGATAGTACCCCCGGTGGATGGTACGTTCATCGCCGGAAACGTCGGTGAAGCCGTGTTCCCAGCGGGCCACTTCGTTCCCATAGTTGTCGTACCGAAAGGCCGTCCGAACGGTCCGGCCGTCCCGAATCACGTCCTGCTGCTGCAGCCAGACGGCGTGGGCCCCTCCCACCGTGGGGGAGACCTGCCAGGTGTAGCGAATTTCTTGTAGAGTGCGCCCATCGGCCTCCAGGAGGGCCTCCTGCCGCGGCCGCCCCCGAACCGGCCAGGGGTCGTTGGTGGGGCCCTCTGGGAGGGCAAAACGGCTCCACTCCCGCTTCAGCACCGCGCCGCTCAGGTCCTGGAAGGTGACCGTCACCTCCCGGTAGCCCAGGAAGAGGCCGCCGGTGACCGGAACTCCTCCACCGCCATCGGGGAAATACTGGGTGGTCGGCCACTTGCAGGCAGCCTGATCCTCGTTGTGCAGGTAGCATCGCCCCTGGCTATCGCCGCTGTAACTGTACGTCTCCCTCCAGCCACCGCCCAATCCATCCATCACCTGCCGCCGGGCCACCCGGTAGTTCCAGCCCTGCCAGTAGCCGCCGTCGGGCGTCTGGTAGTCAGCGGTAATGACACCCCCGTAACCGTTATCCACGCGCGTTAGGCGGGGGTAGAAGAAAGACTCCCGATCCCACTCGCTGGGGCAATCGCCAGGTTTGTGAGGGACACACCAGCCCTTGTTGGCGTACGCGCCGTAGCCGAAGGTGAAGGGCGGCAGGGCTTTCCATCCGCTCCCCTCCGGCGCCCATTCCTGCAACCTGGTCAGAATTCGCAGGGGTTTGGTGCTGTTGAACGTCCCGTAGGTGAACCGCCATTCCCGCACGGTCGCCCAGGCGCCGTCGGCTTTCCGCCGCTCCAGGACCACTTTCTGCAGCGCGTCTGTCTGCCAGAAAATGACCAGCATCCCGGCGCTGGCGAAATCCCAACGATACGCTTCCGCATTGGCTCCGCCGTCATTGGGCCCGTTCCCGTTCCAGCGGCGGTCCCAGACCAGCCGCACCCGCGTCCCGGGATACTCTATCTGGGTCAGATAACTGGCCCGCTCCGAATTGGGGTCATCGCCGGTAGGACAGCGATCATCCGGATGATTGGGGTCCAGGAAGCCAGCGGCCACCCACACCTGGCATTGGGCCTGATAGGTCTGTTCGGCGTAGGTATAGGTCACCGGGATGCCGGTGGGGTAGATGATTTGCTTCAGTCGCCAGCGGACGGTAGCCTGATGGGTCAGCCAATCGGATCCGGTCCAGACAAAATTTCCCCGGAGTACCTGCCGGCTATCCGGGGTGGTTCCGAACTGGTAACGGGTGCCGTCTTTGAGGGTCACCTCCCACCACCCGTTCTCCGGCCCCGGCTTCCATTCAATCCGCCAGAACCGCTCGTCCTCGGTATGGAAGGAGTAAGGAGTGGCTGGCCCCAGGTACTGAACGTTATTCGGCAGTGGGGAAGCAGGAACCAACTTCAGGGCTTCCCCATTCAACACCAGGAGGGGGACCCGATCCCAGCAGAAACTGTGTCCGTTATCGCACCGTCGGACATTCCGCCAAACCACCTCAGCGGTATCTATACTCCATCCCCAGCCGACGCCATCGGATTGGGCCCAGGTCAGCACCCCGTCTATCCGACGGCTGTTGTAGGAGAGACGGAGGGCCGGCTGGACGCCTCCCGGCCCTGGCGGAAAGTCAAAGGGGTATTCCCAGACCAGCGCCCCGGAGAAGCGGTCCGTCCGGGTGTCGTTGAAGTTGAGGACCCACCCGCTGACCATCACCCCCTGGGTCCCAGCCCCGAAGGTGGAGAGGTGGTCGGTGGTGAAGGCAACGATCCCCGCCCCCTCATCCACCCAGGTGGGAGTGATGGTCTGCCACCTCTGCTCCTTCTCATCCCAATACCCCACCCAGGGGCGGAGCCAGTCCGGGCGGGAGGCCCAGTTGACCAGGTCCTCCAGGTGGAGGGTGACGGTCAAGGGGGTCTCAAAACGGGTCAGCAGCGCGCTCTTATTATCCGCCGCGCGGAGGTCAAAGGCGAAGGCCAGCCCGGCCTGGTGGGCCGAGAGGGGCCGCAAATGGGTAACCCGGAGGGCCAGTCTCCGCACCGGTGCATCGGGAGGAACGGCCACGGCCATCCGGCCCTGGGCCAGCAAGACCTCCTCTCCCGCCTGAACGGAGAGGGTTTCCTCGGGAGGCAAGGGAAGGGAAGGGGACGCTATTCCGGAGACCTCCCCTTTTTCGGGCCCTTCAGGGGGAGATAAGGGGCTCTGAAATACCAGAGGAATGCCTTCTCCCGATTCGGGCCCTTCGGGAGGAGATAAGGGGCTCTGAAATATTACGGATGTCTTCCACTCCGATATGAGGGAGAACCGGGGCCAATCTGAATACGCCGAGGCTCTCACCCCTGCCAGTTCCGGCATCCTCTGACCCATTTTGCCGGTTACCGGCGTCAGCAATGGGTGGATTAGCAGAGGGAGAACGATAGTAACCCGGATGACCCTTTCATAGGGCCGGAGTTTCATCGCCGCCTTCCTTCTACCGATAATCCTCCCGCTGGGGATGCCACGCATCCAGGACAACCGTCGGTTCGTCCAGGACGACGGCTTTGTGGGGCACGCCGGAGGGGACGCAGACGCCGTCTCCAGCGCGCAGGGTGCGGGTTTCCTCCCCCAGGGTGAACTCCATCGCGCCCTGAACGACGTAGGTGATCTGTTCGTGAGGATGTGCGTGTTCGGGGAGCACGCTGCCGGGGGCGAACTCAAAGAAGGTGACCATCGCGTGCTCCAGATAGACCACCCGGCGCAGGACGCCGGGCATCACTTCGGTCGCGGGCAGTTCGCGGACAGTGAAGAAGTCCATCCTCAACTCCCCTCTCTCAGTGTCTCCACCTGCCGGGCCGCATGGAACGAACTGCGCACCAGCGGGCCGCTCTCCACCCAGCGGAAGCCCATCTCCAGCCCGCGCCGGCGGAATTCCTCAAACTCTTCGGGGGTGTAGTAGCGCTCAATGGGCAGGTGACGGCGGGTCGGTTGAAGGTACTGACCAATCGTCAGGATGTCCACCCCTACCCCGCGCAGGTCGGCCATCACCGCCAGCACCTCATCGGCGGTCTCGCCCAACCCCACCATCAGGCCGCTCTTGGTCAGCACGTCGGGGGCCATGCGGCGGGCATTCTCCAGCACCGCCAGCGACCATTCGTAACGGTTGCGGGGCTGGACGCGCGGGAAAAGGCGGGGGACCGTCTCCACGTTGTGGTTGAGGACGTCGGGGCGGGCCTCCATCACCACCCGCAGGAGTTCCGGGTCACCCTGGAAGTCGGGGATCAATACCTCCACGGTGCACTCCGGAATCCGGGCGCGGATTTCCCGGATGACTTCGGCAAAAACCGAAGCGCCCCCGTCGGGGAGGTCGTCCCGGGTCACCGAGGTGATGACCGCATGGGAGAGGCCCATTGCGGCGACCGTCTCCGCCACCCGCCGGGGTTCGTCCGGGTCGGGGGGTGCGGGATGCCCGCTGCGGACGTTGCAGAAACGGCAGGCCCGGGTACAGGTATCCCCCAGGATGAGAAACGTCGCGGTGCGTTCCTCCCAGCACCGGCCGATATTGGGGCAGTTGGCCTCTTCGCAGACGGTATGGAGGCGCTGGGTTCGCATCAGCCGCTTGAGGCGGTGATACTCCGGCCCCTCCCGGCGCGGCACCCGCAGCCACTCCGGACGACGCTGAACCCCCTGGGACACAGCCCAACCTCCTCCACTCACGAATCACGAATTTTCCCGCATAGAGACCCAGGCCTCACCCCTTCCCCATGGCCCCCTCCCCTCTCCCGAACGAAGTTCGGGAGAGGGGAGGCCAGGGGGAAGGGTGAGGCCCATCACCCGGCAGGCGATAAAACAGACACCTGGAATTTTCATGCCGTCCAAAAGTGTCCCGATTTCGTTTGGAAA
>CALDFY010000299.1 GCA_937942115.1 uncultured Anaerolineae bacterium
CCGCCGGTTCAGGGCATCATAGTAGAAGCAGATGGCCCAACCGCGCGCGTCCCGTTGTTTGGTCAGGTTCCCGGCGGCATCATAGCGGTACTCCCAGCGGCCCATACTGGGGTCGTCCATCGCCGTCTTGCGCCCCAGGGGGTCGTAGTGCATCCGCGTGACGTTGCCCAGCGCGTCCCGCACGGCGATGAGGTTCCCTGCTGCGTCGTACCAGTAGCGGGTCTCGGCCGGCGTCTCGCCCGAATCCCAGGTGGGCTGGCTGTAGGTCCCATAGTACTCCCGCACGGCGATCAGCCGCCCCAGCCCATCCCGCTCATACTCGGTCTGGTGGCCCTCGGCGTCCAGGACCAACTCCCGCCCGTCCCGGTACGCCTTCCGCGTGACGCTCCCGTCCGGCGCGGTCACCGCTACCACCCGCCCCAGGGCGTCGTAGCGGGTGACGGTCTTGGGACGGTTCCAGTTGGGGGGGATGTACACCCCGCCGGCCGCCGTGACCGTATACGGGAGCGTGGTCATCACCGCCCGCCCCAGCGCGTCGTAGGCGATGTCCTGCACCACCAGCCAGTTGTTCTCCGCCTCCATCTGGGTCTGGATGGGGCGGCCCAGGCCATCGTAGAAGGTCCAGGTGCGCTGGTACCTGGGGGTAGTGTACGGGTCGGTGCGTATCTCGGTGGTGATGGCCCAGGGGGCACTCAGGGCATTGCCGGTGGGGTAGGCGTAGCGGACTGCCGGGACGGACTCGCCGGGGTAGATCACGCCTGTCAAGCGTCCGAAGGAGTCGTAAGTGTAGCGGGTCGGGGCGCCGTTGGCGTCGGTGATCACCATCGGTACACTCAGCCGCAGGTCCCACTGGGTGTATGTTGTCTGGGTCAGCGCGTTGGTGGTGGAGACCGGGTACTGGTGGTAGACCGGGTCGTAGTCGGTGCGGGTGACGTGCCCCAGCGGGTCGGTAGTGGCGATGGGGTTCCCCCAGGGGTCGTACTGGGTGGTGGTCGTGACCCAGCCCCAGCCCGCCAGGCCACTCGTCACTGCTGTGAGGCTTCCGGTGATGGGGGCGGTGCCCCAGGGCTGGCCGTCGTAGGCATAGCGGGTCTGGCGCAGAGGAAGGCCCCCTTCTTTGGCCAGGAGCGTCTCTTGGAGAGGCGAAGAGACAACCCATCGGTTCTCATTCGGGATAAATTCCCGCAGAAGCACGCGCTCATCCCCTCTCCGCGCAGTGTTCCCCTCATCCATCTCCATAATGCGGTTGCCATAGGAGTCATAAGCGTAGGAAATTGCCTGCTGAGCCACCGCGCCGCCGCTGAATTCTGTGGTCACCACCCGGTCCAGATGGGCGAAAGTCGCGCTGCCATAAGGGGAGTTCCCCCAGGCCATCTCCCGCTGCCGCAGCAGGACTCCGTCCGGCCCATATTCCTGAACCTGATACTCCAGCCCCAACCGCCAGGAATGGTGGTCGTCCACATAGAAGCGGTGGATTGTAATGGAGAGGGGATCACCGGAGTAGTCGTGCACCGTCTCCGTAACTGTGTCGTGGCCGACCAGGGGGCCATAGGGGCGAAGGAGCCGCCCCCGGCAAAGGATGCCCCCATTCGTGTAGTAGGGTTCCCCCGATGTCTGGTCGTAACAGCGGGTGCCGTAATTGAAGGTAATAAGGGCGGCAGGGCCGGGGTAGATGGGCCAGACCCGCTGTTCTCTCACCCGGTAGTTGTAAAAGAGCTGGTCACTATCAGCCCGGCCGTCCGACTCGTAAGTGAACTCTATCCGCGCCCCGAAGCCGTTCTTTACCCCCTTGAGGCGGGGGTAGGCAAACACTTCACATCGGTATTCCTCTTCAGGCGAACGGATGTTTCTACAATAATCGCAACTGGCACCGCACCACCCTTTATTGGGTAGCTCTTCATATTCTAACTGGGTGGCTGGTAGAGCCTGCTGGCCGTTCCCATCCAGCACCCGGATCTCCTGGAGAACCCGCCGCTGACGGGAGGTTTCCTGATAGGAGAACTGATAGATCCGAATCCTCTGCCCGGCGTTCCAGACTTCTATCTGCTGAAGTTGGCCCGGATCCCGGAAGATGGCTCCAGGTACCTCGCTGGAATCCGTGCTGATAAAAGAAATCCTCGTTCCCCATCCGCCCTGATGGAGGTTGTAGCGAATCTCAGCCGGGACACTGGCCCGATTGTCTGTATTACTCCCCCACTCGCGGTAACTCACCTCCAGCCGGTTTCCGTATACATCTTCAGCCCAGTCCAGCCGCCAGCGGTAGACTGCCCGAGCCGGATCCTGCTCCTGATTGTATACATAAGGGAGCACCTGCTCAGAGTTCCAGGTATATCCCAGCCGGTAGGTGGTACCGTCAGGGGTACGGACCTGCCACCAAGATTTCTTCTCGTTAGGAGCCCCCTGATCTTTTTTGAAGAATTGGATCCAGAGATGCGGAGCGTCTTTCGCATAGTAACGGCCAGGAGCACCAGGTGGGGATTCAAGGGGTGGCTCAAGTTCATAGGCTGTGCCATTTATCACCAGGAGAAACCGTTCCCCCAGGCAGATAGCAGGAGATTCGCCGGGCCAGCAGTATCGGGCTTCATCCCGCACAATGTCCATCAGGTCCACCGACCAGCCGATACCCACCCAATCCTGGACCCAGGCCAGGATGCCGTCTACCCTCCGGCTGTTGTAGGAAAGGCGGACCGACGGCCGCAAATTCCCTCGGGCAGGTGGAAGGTCCAACAAGTACTCGTACGTTGCACCGCCGCTGAACAGGTTCACCACAGGAGGGGTGTAGACCAGCCGCCAGCCTTCGTTCAGGGAATGGATGGTAGCCGTCGCTGTCTTCTTTGGTATCGCCAGCGGGCTCTGGAAGGTCGTCATCTTTTCCGGTTCCGGTAGCGGACTCTGGAAAGCCTCTGCCCTCCCGCTCCCCGGCTCCGAGAGTGGGGTTTGGAAAGTAGTGGTCGTAGCCAAAGCCCCGTCTGGCGCCGCCAACAGCTCAGGAATCTGGCCCAGCATCAGAGAAAGTGCCAGGGCCAGGTGAAGAATCTTTGTCCAGTTCTCTTTGCTCCCCATAGGTTGCTATCTCGTCGGGGGTCACCGGGGGCACTTCATGCCCTTCGGGTCTCTGGGCAATCTCTACCCGGCTAACCTCTCCCCCGCCCGCAGCCGGGCCGAACGGGCCCGGGGATTGGCGGCGACCTCCGCCGCATCGGGCCGGACCGGCTTGGGAGTCAGCACCCGCACCTGCGCCCGATGCCCGCAGACGCAGACCGGAATCTCCGGCGGGCAGATGCAGTCCCGCGCTTCCCGATGCAGAAACTGTTTGACAATACGGTCTTCCAGCGAATGGAAACTGATGACGACCAGCCGGCCACCGGGTCGGAGGGCCTCCAGCGCCTGCGGCAGCGCTGCTTCCAGCGCCTCCAGTTCCCGGTTGACCGCAATCCGCAGCGCCTGGAACGTCCGCGTGGCGGGGTGAATCCGCTCCCGCCGCCCCACCGTCCGCTCTATCAGCGCAGCCAGTTCGGCCGTCCGGGAGATAGGGCGGGCGGCGACAATGGCCTCTGCGATCCGCCGCGCTTGCCTTTCCTCGCCATATCGGTACAATAAATCTGTCAGTTCCCGGACCGATAACGTGTTGACCAGGTCGGCGGCCGTCAGCCCCTCCGAGGGGTCAAACCGCATATCCAGCGGGCCGTCCTGAGAAAAAGAAAACCCCCGGGTGGGGTCGGCCAGTTGAAGGGAGGAAAGCCCCAGGTCCAGCAGGACGCCGTCCGCCGGGAGGAAATCTGCGGCCAGGTGGATCAGGTCAGCGAAGGAGCCTCTGCGGAGGACGGCCCGGTCCCCATAGGGCGCCAGGCGCTCCCGGGCCACCTCCAGGGCCGCCGGGTCCCGGTCCAGGCCCAGCAGCCGACCGTCAGGGGCGGAGGCCGCCAGAATCGCCGCCGCGTGCCCCCCTCCGCCCACCGTCCCGTCAATGTAGACGCCGCCGGGCCGGACCTGCAAAAAAGAGAGCACCCCTTGTAAAAGGACGGGAATGTGAACCGGGGGGGTGGGTTCCATCGGGGAGGTTATACCCCCAGCGCGGCCCATCGCTCGGCGTTCCCTTCGTCCTGGGTCATCCGGGCCTGGACTTTGGCCCACTCTTCGGGATTCCAGAGTTCAATATACGTGTCGCAGCCGGCGATGACCACCTGTCCGTCCAGGCCGGCGTATTCTCGCAGCGATGGGGGGACGACGAAGCGGCCCTGCGAATCGGGTACGATGTCCACCGCGCCGGCGAAGACCAGCCGCCGCAGGTCCCGGGCGTCCCGGTCCATCATCGGGAGGGCGGAGATGCGCTCCCGATATGCCTGCCAGGTCTCCATAGGGTAGATGACCAGGCACCGGTCCACCCCTTTGGTGATGACCATCCCACTGGCCAGGGCGTTGCGGAACTTCGCCGGGACCACCAGGCGGCCCTTGTCGTCTATGGTATGGATGTATTCGCCCAGGAACATTTGTTCTACCCTTTCCCCCACCGGCGCGGCGAAAAGAGGACAAAACAGGGGATTTCGTTCCACTTTGTGCCACTATGTGGCATTATACACCACTTTTTTCAATTTGTCCAGTATCTGACGAAAATTTTAAGGTTTCTGTTCGGTCCTCACCTCTCCCCCGGCCCCCTGACAAGTGTAGGTTTTTCGGGGAGCGGGGGATGCCCATTCCGGCCCTCACCCCTCCCCCGCATATGCGTTAACTTAAGGGGCTGCGCCAGTTGGGTCGCCGCCTTGGGCGCTGACTGAAGCCAGCCTCTTTGGGCCTTCGGCCGGGTCCCTTCACTTCGTTCGCAACAAGGTCGGCCTTCGCCGACCTCTTGAGAAAGGCGTCAACGCAGGTTGACGCCCGGCGCGAAGCGTCCAGGGAGGCCGATTTCCAATCGGCGCCCGAGGTGGCGGGAAGCGGAGAGCCGAAGCCAGCCTTAAGTTAACGCTTATGCCCCTCCCCCGACCTCACCCCTCTCCCGAACGAAGTTCGGGAGAGGGGAGAGGAAAAATCCCCCCTTTCCCCAGAGCGGAGCGATGGGGAGAGGGGGGAAAGGGGGGTGAGGGGCAAAGAAGCCCGTCGCCCGCCCAGAACGAGAGGGGCGTGAAAAAACCTCCACTTATGAGCCCCGGCCCCCCTCCCCGCTCCTGACAAAAGTCGGGAGAGGGGAGGGGGGGCCACCGAAGGCGGCGGGGGTGGAGTGAGGCAGAAAGGTCTGTATGCCCGCCAACAGGATTCAGCGAGGGCGCTTCCTGTCCTTCCTTCTGGCCGCTATCTTTCTCCTGATAGCACCGGCGGTCGGAACTGCCACCGCGCCCGACCCCCGCTTCGGCGTCGTCGCCGCCCACGAGGCCCCCTGGGCCGCCGCCGACCTGGGGGTTGGCTGGACCCTCATCCCCTTCCGCTGGGACCGCATCCAGCCCAACGGCCCCGCCGATTGGAACCCTCCCCTCTCCGATGACCAACTGGCCCTGGAGTTCGCCCTGGGCCGTCAGGTGGTGGGCGTGCTGACCGGCATCCCCCCATGGGCCGCTGACCCCGTCACCAGCCTGCCCCGGGGCCTGGAGACCGCCCCCGACGACCCCCAAAACCTCTGGGCAGTTTTTGTGGGGACGGTGGTCCGGCGGTACGCCGGTCGGATAGACCACTGGGTGGTCTGGGAAGGGCCGGACCGGCCGGAGAACTGGCCCGGGTCGGCCAGGGATTTCGCTGCCCTCCTGCGCGCGGCCTGGACGGCGGCCCGGCAGGCCAACTCCCGCGCCGTCCTCCACCTGGGCGCCGTCTCCCACTGGCCCGACGTCCTCCAGGGCAATCCCCCCTTCGTCCGTCGCCTGCTGGACGCGCTGGCGACCGATCCCCAGGCCCGCGCGCGGGGCTTCTACTTTGACGTTCTGACGCTGAGGGTTTCCGACCAGCCGGAGAGCCTCTACGACCTCGCCGTCTTTTACCGTCGCCTGCTGGGAGAGTACGGCATGCAGAGGGAGATGTGGGTGGAAACCAGGAGTGCGGTGTCGGCGGATGGGGAAGGTGGACGGTCGCCGGAGGAACAGGCGGCCTTTCTCATCCAGGCGCTGACGCTGGGGATTGCAGGCGGGGCCGAACGGGTGGCCGTCTACCGGATGGTGGATGGGGTGGGGGAGGCGTCGTACGGACTGATGGATGCGGACGGCGCTCCTCGCCCGGCCTTCGCGGCCTTCCAGCTGGCCGCGACGTATCTGGGGGGCTTCCGTTCGGCCCGATGGGAGCGGCGGGACGAGGTCAGCGTGGTGGTGGTGGACCGGGGGTCGCAGGTGACGACGGTCACGTGGGCCCGCACCCCCATCACCCAGACCCTGATGCTGCCGGCGCAGACGACGCGGGCGCTGCTGGTCAACGCGCGCGGCGATGCCTGGATTGTCCACCCCGACCGGGGCTATTATTTCCTCACCCTCCCTGGATGTCCGGGGGAGGGGATATGCCTGGTGGGGGGGACGCCGCTGCTGCTGGTGGAGGAGAACGGCGCCGGGGCGGCGGCCGCTCCGCACCCTTCCCCCACCGCGCTGGGGGTGGAGTTGCCCCCTCCCCCCACCGCCACCCCCAGTCCGACGCCGACCCCCATCCCGGCAGCGACGTTCACTCCCCCGCCCACACCGACGCCCTCGCCGACGGCTCCCCCCACTGCCGTCCCGACTCCCGCTCCTGCGGCCATGCCCCCGGCGACGGTCCCGGAACCCGTCTCTGCCCTTCTGGCCGGCGCGCTGCTGGGCGGGCTGGGCGTTGCTGGCCTGGCGGCGAACCGGAAGCCCCGGCGCAAGAAAAAAACGTAGCGCAAGGTTCATCTTGCGCAAACGCAAGATGAATCTTGCGCTACAACTGAGCCTGCCGCTTGAGCGGCAGGCGAAAAATGGGCGGGCGGAGATTACTCCCCGTCGCTCCCCCCGCCTGGCAGGGCCACGGCCACGGCCTCCGCCGGAGCGCCACCCGGCACCTCCAGGCTCCGCCGGCTCTGCCCAATGGCCCAGACCAGCAGGACCAGCAGGATGGCCGCTGCGACCGCCAGCGGGACGGGATGGTCGCGGTACTGCACCAGCAGCGGCGCCGCCAGCAGGCTCACCAGGTTCACCACCTTGATCATCGGGTTCAGGGCCGGCCCGGCCGTGTCCTTCAACGGATCGCCGACGGTGTCGCCGACTACGCAGGCCTTGTGCGGCTCGGACCCCTTCCCGCCCAGATGGCCGTCCTCAATGCACTTCTTGGCATTGTCCATCGCGCCCCCGGCGATGGCCATGAAGACTGCCATCAACTGCCCGGAGAGGATGACCCCCGCCAGGAAGGCTCCCAGTGCCTCCACCTGGAAGAGGATGCCCACCAGCAGCGGCAGCGTCACCGAGAGGACCACCAGGCTGATCAGTTCCTTCTGCGCGGCGGCCGTGGTGATGGCGACGACCTTCCCGTAGTCGGGCTTCACTTTGCCTTCCATCACGCCGGGGATGCGGAACTGCCGCCGCACCTCCTCCACCACCAGCGACGCGCCCCGGCTAACCGCCCGCAGGGCGAAGGCGGAGAAGAAGAACGGCAGTGCGCCGCCAATCAGGAAGCCGATGACCCCCTCTAATAGGGAGACCCGGATGCCGGTGGAGAGCAGCCATTGCTGAACCGGCACGCCCAGCCGCTCCTGCACCAGCGAGACGTCCGTTACGAAGGAGAAGAAGAGACTGGTGGCGGCGATGACGGCGGAGGCGATGGCGATTTGCTTGGTGATGGCCTTCGTCGTGTTCCCCACCGCGTCCAGTTCGGCCATGATGTGCATCGCCTTCGGGTCCACGCCGACCATCTCGGCGATACCGTTGGCGTTATCGGCGATGGGGCCGTAGGAGTCCATCGCTACGTTGTTCCCGGTGTGGGAGAGCATGCCGATGCCGATCATCGCCACGCCGTAGAGCATATAGAGCAGGATGCCCTGCTCGCCCAGCACCTGGATGTTGGCGGGGGGGAAGAGACGGGCGATCAGGAAGGAAATGCCCATCGCGATGCAGATGACCATCACGCTCCAGACGCTGGTCTCCATCCCCACCGAGAGGCCGGAGAGGACGGTGGTGGCGGAGCCGGTGCGGGATGATTGGACAATCTCCTGTACGGGCTTGCGCTTGGCGGAGGTGAAATAGGCTGTGATCGGGTTGAAACTGACCGCCAGCCCGACGCCGACCGCGTTCAGCAGGGCCAGCCGCCAGTCGTTGGCGTACCACCAGGCGAAGAGGAAGGACCAGAGGACGGTGTTGATGCTGGAGACCTCGTAGGAGCGGAACATGGCCTCCTCGGCGTCCCGGGCGCGCAGGAACTTCAGCGGGAACCGCTCCCAGACGGGGACGGTGAACGTCCCCAGAATGGAGGAGATGACGCCGATGGCCCGCACAATGAGCGGGTAGACAATCCAGACAATCTCTCCGGTTACGTGGGCGAGGGCGATGCCCAGGATGAGGGTAGAGACGATGGTGACCTCGTAGGACTCAAAGATGTCGGCGGCCATCCCGGCGCAGTCGCCCACGTTATCCCCCACCAGGTCGGCAACGACGGCCGCGTTGCGGGGGTCGTCCTCCGGGACCCCGACCTCCACCTTCCCGACCAGGTCGGCCCCGACGTCGGCGGATTTGGTATAGATGCCGCCGCCGATCCGCATGAAGAGGGCCAGGAGGGTGCCGCCGAAGCCGAAGCCCAGGAGGGCATCGGGCGCGGCGCGGCCGAAAATCATGAAGATGATGGTGCCGCCCAATAGCCCCAAGCCATCGGTGAGCATGCCGGTGAAGGTGCCGGCCCGATAGGCGACGGTCAGCGCGCCGTTGTAACTGCCGCGCACCGCCTCGGCGGTCACCCGGACGTTGCCCTCAATGGCGACCCGCATCCCCAGTTGGCCCACCAGCAGGGAGAAGGTAGCCCCGAGGATGAAGGCCCCAGCCCGGCCCAGCCCCAGGGCCAGCCGGGCCCGCTCGCCGAAGAGGTCGTAGGCTTCGCGGGAGGGCGCGATCACGTAGACGCTGAGGAAGAGAAGGACGACCAGCAGGCCGAGGATGGGGAGGATGGTCTGGAGTTGGCGTCGCAGGTAGGCCTCGGCACCCACCTTAATCGCCTGCCACACATCCTGCATCTTCTGGCTCCCCTTGTCCCGGCGCACCGTATCGCGCCATAGCCAGAGGGCGTAGAGGAGACCGAGGATGGCGGTGGCGATGACGCCGTAGAGCATACTTTGTTCCAGGGTACTCAGTTCTTTCACAGGTGCCTCCATTGGGAATAGAATCACCAGGTGCAAGGGGAGAAAGAGCCCCGTCGCACCTTCCGTTCAAGGGGGATAGAAAGATTTTACTGGATTTCTGGTTTTTCGTCAAGCGCCCCCCTCCCCCGCCCATCATCAGCGTAACTTACAGGAGTTACGCCCTGTTGAATCTACCCAGAAACATACAGGGCGTAGCGCAGGCTGTTCGCCTGTACCTCACCCCACCCCCTGACCCCCTCCCCTCTCCCAAACGAAGTTTGGGAGAGGGGAGGGGCCGGGGGAGGGGTGAGGCCAGCGCGCCGAAAAAGTTAGGGCCATTGGGCTTTTAGCCCCTCCGGCGTAGGTAGTTACTCCGAATCCCAAATGTTAGCACCAGTGGGGAGATGAGCCTGCAGGTGACGGATTTGTGGCTGGACCTGGGGGAATTCCACCTGCGCGGGGTCCATCTGGAGGTCATCGCCGGGGAGTACTTCGTCATTCTCGGCCCGACGGGTGCCGGGAAAACGGTGCTGCTGGAGGCCATCGCGGGGCTTCAGTTCCCCCGTCAGGGGCGGATTCTGCTCAACGGCAGGGACATCACGCGGGTTCCGCCAGAACGCCGTTCCATTGGGTTTGTCTATCAGGACTACGCGCTCTTCCCGCATCTGAGCGTGGCCGAGAACATCGCTTTTGGCCTGCAGCGGCGGGGGCTGGCTCGGAAGGCCGTTGCGGAGCGGGTGGAGCGCCTCAGCCGACGACTCTCCATCCATTCTCTGCTCCAGCGGAGGCCGGAGACGCTGAGCGGGGGCGAAGCCCAGCGGGTGGCCCTGGCCCGCGCGCTGGCGATTGAGCCGGCCATCCTCCTCCTGGATGAACCCCTGAGCGCGCTGGACCCTCAGACGCGGGAGGAATTGCAGCGGGAGTTGGCCCAATTGCACCGGGAACTGGGCACGACGACGATTCACGTCACCCACGACTTTGAGGAAGCCGTCGCGCTGGCCGACCGCATCGCGGTGATGCATCAGGGGCAAATCGTTCAGGTCGGCTCGCCGGAGGAGGTTTTCCGCAAGCCCGAATCGGAATGGGTGGCCCGTTTTGTGGGGGTGAGGAACGTCTTCCGGGGCGAAATCCTCCCCGGCGACGGGGGCTACCGGTGGCTCGTCTTAGAGGGGACGGGACGACCGGGGATGCGGGTCGCCGTCCTGACGGATCTATCCGGCTCCGTCCACGCCTCCATCCGACCGGAGGACATTGTGCTTTCCCGGGAGCCGCTGTACTCCAGCATGCGCAACTCCTTTCGGGGGCGGATAGTGGGCATGGTGGACCGGGGGGCCCTCATCTACGTGACGGTGCGCGTCCCGCCGGGGGCGCTGGATTTCGTCTGCGCGGTGACCCGGCCGTCGCTGGAGGAAATGGAGTTGCAGGAGGGACGAGAGGTCTATATCGCCTTCAAGGCCTCGGCGGTGCACGTTTTCTAAACGACGTTGGGCGGCGGCTGCGCCGCCGCCCAACAGTATGCATCGCCTCAATACGCGTTGGGGGAGCGGAAGATGTTGACCAGCGTGCGCAGGAGAATTTTGATGTCCAGCAGGAGCGACCAGTTCTCAATGTACCAGAGGTCGTACTTGGTCCGCTCGGCGATGGACGTATCTCCCCGCAGGCCGTTCACCTGTGCCCAGCCGGTCATGCCGGCTTTCTCCCGGTGCCGGTCCATGTAGCGGGGGATGGAGCGGCGGAACTGGGCCACATAGACGGGCCGCTCCGGACGGGGCCCCACCAGGCTCATCTCCCCCAGCAGGACGTTGATTAACTGCGGCAACTCGTCCACGTTCAGACGGCGCAGGATGCTGCCCAGGCGGGTCACCCGGGGGTCGCCGGGACGGGTCCAGCCTGGCCCCCGGGCCTCCGCGTCCTGTCGCATGGAGCGAAATTTGAACATCAGGAAGGGGCGGGCGTCCAGCCCCATCCGCTCCTGGACGTAGAAGGCGGGGCCGGGGGAATCCAGTTTGATGAGAATGGCGGTGAGGAGCATCAGCGGGGAGAGGAAGATCAGCCCCACCGTCGCGCCGACGACGTCCATCAGCCGTTTGGCGGTCCGCCGCCAGCCCCGCAGGGCGACCTCGCGCACCGTCAGCAGAGGGAGCCCGCCCAGGTCGCCGATGCCCATCGGCCCAGCGATAATCTGGAACAGGTCGGGGAAGACCTTGATGGTGGCCTTGCCCCGCTCGCACTCGGAGATAAGGGTGAGAATCTCCTGATGGGTCGCCTCCGGCAGCGCAATGATGACCTCGTCCACCTGGTGCTGCTCCATCAGGTTGCCCAGGTCGCGGGCGCTGCCCAGAATCGGGGCCGGTAGAGTCACCGTCGGGTAGCCCTCTACCTCCACCGCTCCCACCACCTGGTAGCCCAGGCCGGGGTTGCCCAGGATTTTGTGGAGGATCATCCGCGCCACGTCGCCGGTGCCCACCACCAGCACCCGGTCTCGCCCCCAGCCCCGGGCCTGGAGGGCCGCCCGCAGCCGCCCGTGGGCCAGCCGGCCCACCGTCACCAGGATGATGGTCAGCATCCAGGCGTATATCATCATCGCCCGGGGGTAATCCACTTCCAGGGGGGTGTTTTTGAACAGGAAGTAGGAGAGGGCGATGCCGGTGATGGTGCCCGTCGTAGCGGCACCGACGGTCTGGTAGAACTCGTCCACGCGGGACGGGCTGCGGGCCAGGACGTAGAGGCGGTTGAAGGCCAGAGCGACGAGGACGGCGGCGACGTGGGCCAGCATAACGGGCGCGTACGCGGCGGGCACGGCCAGGGTGACCGCCTCCGCCGGAAAGGGGAGCATCGCGCGCAGCCAGTAGGCGCCGTAGAAGGCCGCCCCGGCCATCAGCGCATCGGTCAGGAGCAGGGTGCCGATAAAGAAAATTTGAGCGCGACGTTTTTTCATTTGGACCGCAATTCTAATTTTGCTTCTTCCCAGGGAACTGCCTCTTCTCCCGTCTCCCGCAGACGACGGATTTCCCCGGCATCTTCCAGGTCTTCCAGCAGAGTTAGCAACTGCTCCCAGAGCGGATAGTCGAGCACAACCGCTCTCTCGTTTCCGGCTGCGTCCACCAGGAACTGGACAGTCTGCAAAGACTCAAGGAGGCCCATTTTCGCCTCCCTTCTAATCCTCTCCGCAGGTCCACCAGGCGCGCCTTTTCTGCATCAGCCTGCAGGCGGTCGGACCTCAATATTGGATGTAGGTAGACCTCTCTGCTCCAGCGCGCCGTACAGGTCTCGCACGCTCATCCCCATTTCTCTGGCGAAATACCCCAGACTGATTTTACCTTCCTCAAACTCCCGGTATAATTGCCGAAGCCGGTATTCAAATCCGAGGTCCACGAGTTCGGCCAGAAATTGAGCGATTTCGCCGGACGCCCCCAGTGCTTTCCGGCGCTCCGCGGCCCGCAAAATTTCCTCCTTAACTGGCACGATGACCTTTGGCATTTCCCTCTACCTCCTCCAGTTGCGCCATGCTCTGCTCAATGACGCCTCTCCGATAACGAGGCCGAATGGCTTCCAGGATTGCTTTCGCCACAGAAGCCGACAAATCTCCGCGCCGGACCATTTGAACGATCAGATCAGGCAACATCCACACTTTGAGACCGAGGCGTGTCGCAGTAACGAAAGCCAGATAGTCATCGGTGACCAATGCTTCTGCATCCACCTGAGCGCATAATTCAATAGAGTCTATCTCCCCGTCTCCCAGAGCATAATCTGCCAGTTGTGAGGCCCATCTCCTGGTGATCAGGGGGATAACCTGAATATCGCCTTGGACGATTCGCTCCCCCGCTGCTATGCCATCAATATACCCTGCTCCTCTAATAGCAACTTCCTCCTCAACGCTGGGGGTGATCAAAATATAACACCTCTGGGCGATATAGTCAACAATCCGTTGCCCCTCAACCTCAAACCGGCACGCGGTAATCAAAGGTCCGGCGTCAAAGACGACCGTGAGCATCTTACATCTCCACCCCCGCCATCCGCCAGCGCAGTCGCTCCAGTTGGGTCCGGGTCCAGACCGCCGCCAGGATCAGGACGTGGACCGGCCAGGGGGTGTGGGCAGCGTAGTGTTTGCGGTAGAAGTACTCCATCGCCCGCCAGAACTCCACCTGCGCGCGGGGGTTACGGGTGCTGGCGGCCCGCTTGATGTGCAGAACCGTCACCTCCGGGTTGTAGTAGACTTTCCACCCCGCCGCCTTGATGCGGTAGCACCAATCCAGGTCCTCCCCGTACATAAAGAACCCCTCATCCAGCAGGCCCACCTGCGCGATGGCCTCCCGGCGCACCATCATAAAGGCCCCCACCACCGCATCTACTTCCGCCATCTGGTCCGGGTCCAGGTAGGTGAGGTTGTAGCGCCCGAAGCGCCGGCTGCGGGGAAAGAGGCGCGCCAGGCCGGAGAAGCGATAGAATGAGACCTCCGGCGAGGGAAAGGAGCGGCGACAGGCCAGGTCCAGGGAGCCGTCCTGCCGCACCAGTTTGGGCCCGGCGACGCCAGCCTCCGGATGCCCGTCCAGAAAGGCCAGCATGGTCGCCAGCGCGTCGGGCGGGAGTTCGGTATCCGGGTTGAGGAGCAAGGCAAACCGGGGCGCGTCGGCGCCGTCTGGAAACCCCAGCAGGCGCAGCCCCTGGTTGTTGGCCGCCGGATACCCCCGGTTATCCGGGTTGAGAATCCGGCGAACCTGGGGGAACTCCGCCGCTAACATCTCTCCGCTTCCATCAGTGGAGCCGTTGTCCACCACGCAGACCTCAAAGGTGAAGTCCCCCCGGCTGGCGTAGACAGTGCGCAGACACGCCCGCAGCAGGTCGCGGGTGTTGTAGTTGACGATGACGATGCCCAGGTCACAGGGTGTTGACGCCACTCCGCTTCGCTCCGTGGCTGACTACGAAC
>CALDFY010000300.1 GCA_937942115.1 uncultured Anaerolineae bacterium
GGAAAGCATTGATCGGACATTTCGCCTCCCCTGCGTTCATCTGCGTCCCATAACCCGCCCCACCAACGCCACCGTCCGGCGGGCGATGCGGTCCCAGGAGAAGTCGGCGGCGAGGGCCCGCGCGCCGGCCTCCAGCCGCGCCCGCAGCGCCGGGTCGCGCCAGAGCCGCCGGACCGCCTCCGCCAGTGCCTGGGGGTCTCGGGGCGGCACCAGCACCATGTTCTCCCCGTCCCGCACCTCCGGCAGCGGCACCGCCGGGTGGGTGGTGACAACCGCCCGCCCGTGGGCCAGACAGGCGTGCAGCGTCCCCCGCCGGAAGGAAACGCCGTCCCGGTAGGGAAGGACGCAGACATCGGTCGCCAGCAGGCCCGCCGAGACGGCCTGCGGGTCGGTGTAGCCGGTCCGGTGGACCCGTTCCCTTAGCCCCCGTTCGGCGATGAGGCCGTCTATGAAGGCCGCGTAGGCCCGGTTGGTGGGGTCGGAGGTACCCACCTGCCCGCCGACCATCAGCAGGTGGGCCGGGATGCCCCACTCCACCAGGAGCGCCAGCGCCCGGATCAACTCCTCCCCGCCCTTGCTCTCGTTCAGGAAGCCGAAGTAGCCCAGGAGGAGGTCATCGGGGCCCACCCCCCAGCGGGCCCGCTCGGCAGCCCGGTCGTAGCCCGGGGGCGGCTCCGGTGGGATGTTGCTTCCGATAGGGATCAGGGCCAGTCGGTCCGGAGGAATCTCCCCCTCCAGCCGGAGGTAGTCCTCCCGGTTGGTGACGATGACTCCGTCGGCGCGGCGGGCCAGCATGCGGATGGCCTGCCAGCGCAGGGGGCCAGCCTTGGGGAAGAGGTACGGCACCCGCAGGTCGTGGAAGGTCACCACCACCGGCGGGCGCACCGAAGGCCGGGGGAGAAAGTGAACCGCCGGATGCATCCCGTAGGCGGCCGCCTGATACTGAAGGTCCAGGACGTCCAGCCGCTCTTCCCGCGCCACCCGCAACACCTCCCGCCAGCCGCCCCAGCGCCAGGAGGGGACGACACGGTGGACGGTACAGGTCGCAGGGAGCAGGGCGCATGGAGCGGGGGAGCGGGGCAGGCCGGTGATGATGTGGACGTTGTGGCCCAGCGCGGCCAGCGCCTCCGCCAGCCGGAGGGTGAAATCCCCCACGCCGCCCTCATCCGGGGGAAACTCGCCGGTGACCAATCCAATACGCATCAAAACGGCACTCCGCTTCGTTTCGTGCCTTACTACGAACTGGTAAAATCGCCCCCGCCGCCCTTATCCGGGGGAAACTCGCCGGTGACCAGTCCGATACGCCTGGCTCCTTTGCAGGTCTTTATCTCAGCACTTCAACCGTTGTCAGCAATACCCGGTCTTCCGGTTGACGCCTCCCTTCCAGATAGGCCCGCAAGCGGCCCGAGCCGTCCGGATAGTACAACCCCGCTTCAAGGGAATAGCGGCCCTGCGGGAGCGTCTCGGGCAGAGCAATCTGCCGAGGGTCGACCACGATTTCACCGGGCCACCAGGTAAAAGGAGGCCGGGTGTCGTAATAGGCCCAGCCATCCGATTGGGAGCCCAAATGGCCGGTCTCGTCATACATGTGCAGGAACACCTTGGCGTCGCTATTTGTAGGTTCATCCGTCTGCCAATAGAGGGTCACCGAAATGACGTCTCCGGCTTTCCATGCCTGCTGAGGCAAATTGAAACCTAACAGGCGAGTCTGCCCGTCAAAAATGGCATGAACCTGATGCTCTATCTTCACTGGTGTGGCGCTTGGCTCGCCTTGCAGAAACCAGAAGAAGTAAGGCGCATAATGGCGGAATTCGGGGTTGTGCGCGTCCACCTGCAACTTGACATGTGTCTGCTGGCGAGTGACCACATTTGCTGGAATCCGGAACAGCGTCTCCAGCCAATAACCGGGCACTGCTGGATAAGCCCAGCGGCCCGCATCCTGTCCGTCCACCTCCACCCACACTGCTCCGGCCTCCTGTGCGTGCAGCCGGGCCACGATCCAGAGGGGCTGGCCTGGCTCAGTCTGCACGTTGAAGCCAATTCCTCCTGTCAGCAGTCGGCCACCGTCCAGCACTTCCCGTTCGGGAAGGACGCGATAGGCCATCTGCCATACCTCGGTAGGGAACCCCGGCCTCAGGACATCCTGCCACCATTTCACCTGATGTGCCGCCTCGTCGCCCAGATCGGCCACATCCAGCGCATCCACCAGCCGCAGGCCGGAGGTGCGCTGGATGATATCGGGCTGGTAGAACCGCTCGCCACTGTCGGCCAGGCTCCAGTCGGCCCGCCACACGCCCTGAACGGGCCCCGCGCTGGCGACGGCGTAATCCGGCACCTCGGCCCGGAACAGTTCCTCGGCAAAGAGGTCGGTGGCCGCAAGATAGGGGATTGAGAACGCATCCGGGTAGGTGGCAAAATAGTCGGGACGCATCGGCGAGCGTTCCATCAACTCAAACACGCTCCCCGCCCCGTGCCGCCAGGCGATGGCAGCACCCGGCGTGGTCAGCCCGATCAGGTCATAGGTGGGATGGTCTCCCAGATAACGGAGGCTGCCGGCATCGTGGACTCCCACCCAGGCCCCGGCGGAGAGGTTCTGACGCAGCCAGTCGGCCACGACCCGCTGCTGAGCCGCCACCGTCTCCACCGCCTGCCGATAGACCTCCCAGCCCCTGATGCCGGTATAGGCTGAAGCGACGATCAGTGCCAGGCCGACCCCTACCGCAGGATACCGCCACCTTCCCCTTTTCTCGTGCAGGGCTGCCAGCCCGCCGAACGCCAGGGCGGAAAGAAGGGGAGCGAAAGGGGCCTGATAACGGCCGTAATGCCAGAGGGCGGTAATCAGGGTAGCGATGGAGAGCGTCCCCAGAAAAAACCACGAAACGGTCAGGGCCAGCGGTCCCCAACGCCGCCGTGTCGCCAGTGTTCCCCAGCCCACAAGAGCGAGGGCAAGCAGGCCTGGCGGGACAAACCACCGGGCCGGACTTCCCCACCCCAGGAAACGCTCCAGGATTTGGCTATAGAAAAGCAGGACGGAGTGGGCGATCTGGTCCGGGTAAAAAGGGACGTTGTACAGCCACGACTTCGCCTGTACACCCGAAGCCGCCACCGTGCCCGTCAGGAGCCAGTTGACCCCAAGCGGGGCCAGCCCCACCGCTGCTGCTGCGGAAAGGGGGCCCACCCGCCGCCAGCGGATCGCGCGATGCTGGATGAGATCACCGGCAAGCGTCACCGCCCAGGCCAGCCCCGCCAGAATCAGCCCCTCCGGCCGGGCCAGTCCTGCCAGCCCCAGCCAGAGCGCACTCCACCCGAGCTGTCCGATCAGGAAAGCGTCCAGGGCTGCCAGGGTGAGCACCGTGAACAGGCCGGTCTCCATCCCGTTGAAGCAGCCCCATTGCACCAGACCGCTAAGGAGGACAAGCGCCGCAGCTCCCGTTGCCCAGCCCCTGGCGTTATGCTCCTTGCTGACCAGCCGGAGCGTCAGCCGACAAGTCAGCCAGCCGGTCAATCCCAGCCACAGAACCCCCATCCCCAGGGCGAGCGCCACCAGCCGCTCGTGGGTGAATCCCAGGAGGTAGAAGCCTGCCAGCAGAAATCCGTACAGCGGGCTGGTCATCCCCGTTGTTGGCGGATCCCCATCGTTGTACCGGTAGGGATAACCGCGCGCGATCTGACGGGCGTACTGGAAGGTGATGTAAGCATCATCCAGAGGGGCAACAGCGGGCCTGTCGGCAACAGTGAACGCCATAATCAGATAAGCGGCACTGACCACGCCAGCAAGGAGGACGAGAAGGCCGACAGACCACCGCCCGAATGCTTTCATCCCAGCCCTCTCAGGACCGCAGCCCGCTGCGGAGCACCTGCCAGTAGGCCTTCAACCGCTCCGCCCGGAGGGCCCGTTTGTGGCCCAGAAGCCACTTGCCTCCCTCCAGCCCCATCTGCCAGAGGTAGTTCCCCAAAATGACCAGCCGCAGGACTTCCGCTGCAATCGGGCCGTGGTACTTGCGAAAATAGCGGACCTTACTGGTCTGGAAGTGGATGTGACGGGCGGGCAGTACTTGCTCGCTGCTCTTGCCCACATAGTGGACGATCCGGGCGGTGGGCAGGTAGACCACCCGCCAGCCCGCCCGCCGGAACCGCCGGCACCAGTCCAGTTCCTCCGAGTACATGAAAAATCCCTCGTCCAGCGGCCCGACCTGCTCTATCGCCTCCCTCCGGGCCATTAGCGCCGCACCGGTTACCCAGTCCACATCCTGAATCTCGTTGTCGGGCCGGTCCAGGACGTAGTAGCGCGCCAGCAGGCGACGGGGGGCGCAGGGCTGGAGCCAAGTGGACTCAAAGAGGGCCGTCGCCAGGGTGGGGAAGCGGCGGCGGGAAGATTGCACCGTCCCGTCGGGATTCAGCAGTTGCGGGCCGACGACGCCGACATCCGGGTGAGCATCGGCGAAGGCGACCATTGTCTCCAGAGCGGCGCCCATCACTTCGGTATCCGGGTTCAGCAGGAGCACATAGCGGCCCCGGGCGACGGCCAGCCCCTGGTTGTTGGCCGCCGGGAAGCCCCGGTTGTCGGGGTTGGCAATCAGGTAGACCTGGGGGAACTCCGTCCGGACCATCTCCCCGCTCCCGTCGGTGGAACCGTTATCCACGACGATGATTTCCAGCGGGACGGTGGACGAGTGGGCGATCACCGATTGAAGACAGCGCCGGAGCAGGTCCCGGACGTTCCAGTTGACGATAAGGACGGAGAGGACGGGCATGAATGATCAATGACAGAATGACCAATGACAGAATGAGCAATGACAGAATGAGCAATGACCAATGACAGAATGAGCAATGTCAGAACTGGCGCCGGACGACGAAGTCGGCCAGGTCCAAGAGGGCGGTCTTGTATTCGGAGGACGGGAAAGGTTGGAGAGCCTCTTTCGCTTCCTGAACGTAGTCGCGGGCCGTTTGGAGGGAGCGGTCAATGGCCGGAGAGGCAGCAATGACCCGGACCGCTTCCTGCACCAGCGGGTCAGAGGAGCCGTGGGTGAGGATTTGCCGGAGGGCCGGGTGGTCGCCGCCCTGCTCCAGGAAGAGCATCACGGGCAGCGTGACCAGCCCCTGGCGGAGGTCGCTACCGACCGGCTTGCCCAGCGTCCGCTCATCGGCGACGAAATCCAGGACGTCGTCCACAACCTGGAAGGCCAACCCCAGACGCTCCCCGTAGGTGCGCAGGGCGGCGATGGTGGGTTCGTCGCTGTGGGCCAGGATGGGGCCGGACTCCGCCGAGAGGGCGATCAGCGAGGCAGTTTTGGCGTAGATGCGCCGTTCGTACTCCTGGAAGGTGGGTACTTTTCCGCGCCCGTCAAACATCTGGCGGATTTCGCCGTTGCAGATGACCATCAGGGTCTCGGCGAACCGCCGCACCAGGCGGACATTCTCCGTCCGGGCAACCAGGTAAGCCGCTCGGGCGAAGAGATAGTCGCCGGTCAGGACGGTGGCCGCTGGGGACCAGCGGGCGTTGAGGGTCTCCGCTCCCCGACGCATCAGGGAGCCGTCAATGAGGTCATCGTGGACTAAAGTGGCGGTGTGGAGCATTTCCACCCCGGCTGCGGCGAAGCGGGCCACATCGGGGTCCGCCCCACACAGCCGGGCCGAGAGAAAGACCAGCGCCGGACGCAGCCGTTTGCCTCCGCTTCCCAGCAGAAGTCCCACCGCACCGGTGATCACCGGATGCTGGTCCGGCTCCAATTCCTGCAGCAAATCCTCGGCTCGCTGAAGGTCGTCCTGGATCGGGTGGAAGAACGGCAATAGCGACACAGACGGTCTCCGGGATGGGGATTGCGGAGCGGCGTTCGGCGGAAGCCTCACCCCTCCCCCGCTGCCCCCAGCGGCAGCGGCGAAGCCGCTGAGGGAGGAGTGGGGACCCCCCACCACTTGCCCTCCCCATTATGCCATTTTCTGATGACTCCGTCAAGTCCGCCACCCGCCGGTGGTTCGGCCCACTGGCCCAACCTTCTCCGGTGGCGCAGGCAGTTCGCCCAACGGTGCTAACATTTGGGATTTAGAAATTAGAAAGATGTAGCGCAGGCCGCCAGGCCTGTGGGTGCAAGCCATTTCCTGCACAAAGGCCTTTTCCGGTAACTACCTACGCCAGGGGCTAAAAGCCCAATGGCCCTAACTTTTTCGGCGTGCTGGCCTCACCCCTCCCCTGGCCCCCTGACAAGTGTAGGTTTTTCGGGGGGCGGGGGATGCCCATTCCGGCCCTCACCCCACCCCTTGCCCCTCCCCGCTCCCGCTTGCCTCTCGGCGGCAGAGGCCTCACCCCTCCCCCACCCCTCCCCTCTCCCGAACTTCGTTCGGGAGAGGGGAGGGGAGAAAGGAGGGGATTTTGGGGCGGGCGGCGAAGCCGCCCGCCCAAAAATCCCCCTCCTTTCTTCCCTCCCCTCTCCCGAACGCAGTTCGGGAGAGGGGAGGGGTCGGGGGAGGGGAGGGGTAAGGGGTGGGGTGAGGGCCGGAATGGGCATCCCCCGCTCCCCGAAAAACCTACACTTGTCAG
>CALDFY010000301.1 GCA_937942115.1 uncultured Anaerolineae bacterium
GGGGGTGGGGTGAGGAAAAGCGTCCAGGGCAGGCCGATTTCCAATCGGCGCGGAGGGGCAACCCCAGCCCCTATCGCAGCACCGTCTCCGTCCAGGCCTGAATCCACTTCTCCCGGTTCGCCGCGATGAGCGCCGGGTCCAGACGGGCCGGTTGTTTGGGAATCTGGGCGTACCGGACGAAGGCCTCCGGCAGTTTCGCCTTCGGGTGGACCGGGAAGACGAACATCTGGAGCGGCATGTCCTCCTGGAAACGGACGCTGAGCATAAAGTCCACGAACTTGCGGGCCAGGTCGCGGTGCTTTGTCCCTTTCAGGACGCCGACGAACTCAATCTGTCGGAAGCACATCCCCGGCCCGACCAGGGAGGCAGTGGGGGCGTCCTCCAGCGGCTGTTCGGCGAAGATGACTTCGGCGGGCGGGCTGGAGCCGTAGGAGACAACCATCGGTTGAGGCCCCTTGCCAGAGGAGCCGCTGAAGTTGGTGTAGTAGGCCGTCTCCCAGTCGTTCACGACCACGACGCCGTTCTCCCGCAGGGCACGCCAGAACTCCAGGTAGCCCGGGTCGCCGAAACGGGCGACGGTCGCCAGCAGGAAGGCCAGGCCGGGCGAGGAGGTGGCGGGGTTCTCCACCACCAGCAGGCCTTTGTACTCCGGACGGGTCAGGTCGTCCAGGGTCTGGGGGATGGGCAGGTTGTGCTGGGCAAAGTAGGCCTTGTCGTAGTTGATACAGACGTCCCCGTAGTCCACCGGCAGGGCCCGGAACTCCCGGTCCAGTTGGAACTCCTGGGGGATGTCCTTGAGCAGGGGCGACCGGTAGGGCTCAAAGATGTCCGCCTCCAGGGCGCGGGAGAGGAAAGTGTTATCCACGCCGTAGAAGACGTCCGCCAGGGGCGCGTCTTTGGAGAGGATGGCCTTGTTCAGCGCCGTGCCGGTGTCGCCGGAAGCGAGGAAGGTCACTTTGACGTTGTTCTCCTGTTCAAAGGCGCGGATGACCTCCTCGCTGGCCGCAAAGGAGTCGTGGGTCATCACTGTCAGCGTGGCCGGCGGACGGGGCCCGCAGGCCGTCAGCACCAGCAGGCCGAGCAGCAGGGGGATGATCATCTTTTTCATCGGGACACCTCCTTCACGTTTCACGTTTCACTTTTCACGTATTCCGTACTCCGTCTGTGAACGACCAGCAACAGCCCTGAACGAACGCGGACGCGAGCCTGGGGGCCGGTCAGTTCGTTGCTGATGCCGCGCGTCCGGTCCGGGTAGAGGGTTTCATCCCGGAGGGGCCAGCGCAGGCCCTCGGTGGTGATTCCCTCTACGGGCATCCCCCAGGGGATGAGGGAGACGGTCTCGCCGGGCCGGCCCTCCACAGTAGCCTCGGAGCGGACCAGCAGGACCTCCTCCACGCCGTCGTCCAGCCGGACGTCTATCCCCTCCAGCCAGGGGGCGGCCAGGAGGGCCAGGTTCCCCAGGGTCTGGTCCAGGCGCAGGCCCAGCGCGCCGACGATGCGGATGGCCCGGGGGCGGTATTCCAGCGCGTGGCGGAGGGCCAGTTCCAGGTCGGTCTCGTCTTTCTCGCGGGGGTAGGAGCGGACGACCATTCCCTGCCGCTGGAGCGTTTCCAGGAGCAGGGAGGGGAGGGAATCCAGGTCGCCGACCACGGCGTGGGGGCGGAGCCCCAGGGCCAGGAGGAAGCGGGCGCCGCCGTCGGCGGCGACGAGAATATCATCGGGGCGGAGCATCGGGCGCACCCGCTCCGGGTCGGGCAGGGATCCGTTGGCGAAGATGACCACGCGCTGGGGCATCGGGACTTCCGTCGTGCGTGGCGCAAGATGATTTCTTGCGCTACTGTGGTCGCAAGATGAATCTTGCGCTACGGAAACGTAAAAAAGCCGCCCCACCAGCGGTGGGGCGGCGTGAGGCCTGTGGAGCCCGATGGTTACTTCCCCTCCCTCCGCTGGCATGACCCAGATCAGGTTCAAAGGGTCGGCGTCGGGGGCTTTTGCCCAATGGCGCTAACTTTTTCGGCGCACCCGCCTCACCCCTCCCCCGGCGGCTTTGCCGCTACCCCCTCCCGCTCAGGAGAGGGGCCGGGGGTGAGGTGAGGAACAGGCCTGGCGGCCTGCGCTACTGTGCACCATTGGGCTTTGGCCCGTGGACGCCCTCTCAGCCCGGCTCGCCCGGGCTCCCCTGGGAAGGCTTCGGTTGTCAGCGGATTCTGCGCGGCGCGCAACCGGTATAAATTATACCCTCATCTTGCGAATTTGCAAGGAGGCTATGGGATGGTTCATTTTCTGAGCGAAATGGGCGACACTTTTGGAAGGTATTAAAAATCACACACGTCTATTTTATTGTCCGCCAGGTCATTGCCCTCACCTCCTGGCCCCCTCTCCCCTGGGCCTGCGGCCCGGAGGGAGCCTCACCCCTCCCCCGCCGCCTTCACCTCACCCCCGGCCCCTCTCCTGACCCTTCGGTCAGGCGAGGGGAGGGGTCGGGGGAGGGGTCGGGGGCTCACAAGTGTAGGTTTTTTCACACCCCTCTCGTTCTGGG
>CALDFY010000302.1 GCA_937942115.1 uncultured Anaerolineae bacterium
AGCGGACGCGCAGCGGGTGGCAGAGATTTTGGAATATGCCCAGAGGGCAGTGGGGGTCGCCCACGAATAGGGCACAAATGCACGACCACGGAACACGGAATACGCAATCCGCTGTACACGGCAAGGGGCTCTGGCTTCCCCTCTCCGGCGACCTGGACGGCGCGCTGGAGATGGCGGCGGCGGTCGGCGCGACCCACCTCATCTACCGGGTCGGGGTGCGGGGGATGTTCTTCGTGGAGGCCGCCCGGTGGGTGGAACGCCGCACCCGTCTGGCCGGACTGGTGCCCCTGGCCTGGGTCCCTCTTTCTCTGGATGACCCCTTCGCCGAGGCCGCGCTGATCGTCAAAGCCCGGCGCGTCGGCTATGAAGGCGCGGTCCTGGACCTGACCGACGCGACGGCAGGGAAGACCGTCGCCGCCGCCACCCTGGGGCGGAAACTCGCCGAGGCCGGGGTGGAGCCGGAGCGCCTCTTCTACGCCGCCCCGCCCGACATCTGGCGGCATCCGGAGATTCCCTACCGGCAGATGAACGACTTCTGTCGCGGGGGATTTATGCCCCGGTGTTCTTTGAGCACCCGGCGAACGCCCCGGACCGTAATAGACAAGTGGGCATACGGGGAGCACGCCCGCTGGGGGCGGGAATGGGGCAATATGCCGCCCCTGTATCCCATTCTGGCCGTCGGGATGGACGAGGAAGAGGCCCGGAAGCCGGGAGTACCGGAGTTCCTGGAATGGGTCCAGGCCCTGGCGGCCCACAACCCGCCGTTCCTGAGCATCTACGGCCTCGGCTTCCTGGACCGGGACCTGTGGCCGATTCTGGCGTCGCTGGGACCGGTGGTGGCACCGCCCCCACCCGTGCGGCAGGTATCTCCGGCGCCACCTGTGCCAGCGGAAGAGGAACCCGCTCCCGCCACTGCTCGGTTCCATATCGTGACCGTCAACGATACCCTCTGGAGCATCTGCAAGCGGTACAATATCTCTAAGGCCCAATTCTGGGAGTGGAACGGCCATCTCTGGGACGAGCGGGGGCTTCCCCGGGATGAGGTCTATCTGGAAGAGGGCTGGCGAGTACGGGTGGGTTAGGAGGGCAGAGGAGCGAAATGGGAGACGATGACTGGCTGGGACGCGGGCAGTGGTTATCCGATTGGGAGGAGGACGAGGCCCCGGGCAGGAAACCGACGGAGGAAGCGGAAGAGGGCCGGAAAAAGCGTTCGGGGAGGCGGCCCGCCGGCCCGTCATCCGGAGGACTGGCGGGACTGCTCGGGACACTCTCTCCCATGCAGCGCTTCGTGCTGGCGCTGCTGCTGTTTCTGAACGTCGCGCTGCTGGGCTGTATGTGCCTGGTAATGACCGGTCGGGTCGTTCCCTTTTCCCCCTGACGCGTTCGTAGTGAGCCACGAAGCGAAGCGGAGTGGCGTCTTAGACGGCACTCCACTCCGTTCCGTGCCTCACTACGAGCAGGGCGGAGTGGCGTGGCTCGGAGTCCGCGCGATTTGGGGGCCGGCGGCTTCGCCGCCGGCCCCCAAATCATTATCTCTCCCAGCATCGCGGGGGATCTCACCGCCCGGCGGTGCCCTTCGGCACGGGCGTCTTCTCCAGTTCGGCTGCCAGATGAGCCACTGCCCGTGCCAGGGGGGAATCCGGGGCGCTCAAAGCCAGAGGTTTGCCCTGGGCCAGCGCCCGCGCCTGGGACGGGTCAAAGGGGATGACTCCGGAAATGGGATATTTGAGAACCCGCTGGAGGGCCTCCACGGGCGGCACCGGCTCCGGCCCCGTCTGGTTCAGGATCAGTCGGATCTTTGAAGCATAGGGCTTCAAAACCTGAAGAGTTCCCACGGTGGTCTGCAGTGCTGACGGGTCTGCGGCAGTGAGCAGAAGGATTGCATCCGCGTTCCCCAGCACGGCCATCACCCCCTCGGTGAGAACTGCGGGAAGGTCTGCCACCACGTAGAGAAAATTCTCCCGCAGGGATGCCAGGACTGCCAGCACCATCTCCGGGGGCAGCCCTCCCCCCACGACGGGGACGAAGGGCGAAGCGAGCAGATGGACGCCGGAGGGGTGGGTCAGGAGATAATTCCGGATGGTTGCCGAACCGGGCCCGGAGGTCAGGAGGGCCAGGGCGGACCAGTTGGGGTCGGGGCGGAGGCCTAATTGCAGCGCGTCGTGCCCGGAAGAGGGGGAGAGGTCCACCAGGCAGACCTGATTGGGCAACGAGCGGGCCAGCGTGACGGCCAGATTGACGGCCAGCGTGGTCACCCCCACTCCCCCGCGCAGACTCATGACGGCGACCGTCCCTCCCGCGACGCGCGGGGGCATCTTAGTGGTCAGCAGACGGCTGACCCGCTCCAGAAGTTCCGCCATGGTGACCGGTTTGGCGATATATTCGTCGGCGCCGGCCGCCAGCGCAGTCTCCCGATCCACCGGCTGGCCGCGCGCGGTGAGGATGATGATGGGAATCTGGGCAGTGGCCGGGTTCTGCCGTAACCGGCGACAGACCTCGTAGCCGTTCATCCCCGGCATCATCACGTCTATGATGGCCAGGTCTGGCGGGTTCGCGCGGGCTTTGGCCAGGCCGTCCTCACCTTCGGCGCTCAGGATCACCTCGTGCCCGCCCCGTTCCTCCAGCAACATCCGGATCATCTGAAGTAGGTCCGCATTGTCGTCCACGACCAGAATCCGAGCCATGTCTGTCCTCCTTCGTTCACCCCCAGGCAACGCTTGTCATCATTATACCCCTCATTTTGCGATTCCACAATTGGCGGCCTCTCCGGTTTCCAAATGACTCCGGAGGGTGTGTGAGGGCGGGGGTTAGGGAAAAGGCCGGAGGTGGGGTGAGGAACAGGCCGGGCGGCCTGTGCGACATTCTTCCCAATCCCAGGGATGGGGACGCTGCGAAAGGAGGGAAGTGGCCCTCCGCCAGAGAGGAAAGTCGGATCAGTCCGGGGCGAAGTAGTACCCCCGGCCCCGATCGGTATAGATGAATCGGGGATTGGCGGGGTCGGACTCTATCTTCCGCCGGAGCCGCCAGATGTACCACTTGACCTGCCGGGGGTCCGTCTCCCCGTTGGACCCCCAGACGGCCCGGTAAATGGCCTCCGGAGATAGGACGTGTCCCGCCCGCTCGGCCAGAAACAGGAGCAGATTGTACTCCAGCGGACTGAGGGGGACCTCCTCTCCGCGAAGAAAGACCCGCCCCAGGTCCCGATTGATGACCAGTTCACCCCCCCGAAAGCGCAGCAGCCTCTGGGGAGTCGCCTGCAATCGGGCGCGCCGCATTATGGCCTGAACCCGGGCGATCAGTTCGGAAGGGTGGAACGGTTTGGTCATATAATCGTCCGCCCCCCGGTTCAGCCCGTCCACCACGGAATCCACCTCTCCGACGGCCGTGAGAAACAGGATGGGAACGGGGGAAAAGCGGCGGATGCGCTGGCAGACCTCTTTCCCGCTCAGCCCCGGCATCAGGACGTCCAGGATCACCAGGTCGGGGGCCAACTGATGGAGAACCTGGAGCGCGGTCTCCCCGTCGGAGGCGGTATGGACGGCGAAGCCCTGGACTTCCAGCAGCGCCCGCAGGAGGGCCAGCAGTTCCGGATCATCGTCCACCACGAGAATTCGTCCCTTTTCCATTTCTCATCGGGTGGGGCACAGCTCCGGTGGCCTCATCAGCATCTGCCCACAAACCGGGAGCGCAAGTTTCATCTTGCGCTCCAGGGTCTACCAACGGAGCAACTCATAGACTTTGGAGACCAGCGCGCGGGGTGAGAACGGTTTGGTCAGGAATCCCTCGGCCCCTGCATTCAACCCCTCGGCAACGATGCCCGGCGTGCCCACTGCGCTGAGAAAGAGGATGGGAACGGAAGAGGTCTGACGAATGTGACGGGCGACCTCTATGCCGCTCATCTCCGGCATCGTGACATCCAGAATGACCAGGTCGGGCCGGACTTCCTGGAAGAGGCGCAGCGCGGTGGGACCGTCCTCGGCCGTGAAGACGCGAAAACCGTTGACCTTCCCCAGCAATCCCTGAAGCAGATTTCGCAGGTCCGGGTTATCGTCTACAACAAGGATCTGCGCGTGGCTCATTGTTCCCTCCTGCTGGAATGTACGCAACGTTGGCTTTCATTACTACAGTCGTCACCAGCAGGGAATTTCCCGCGCCGAAGTGGCCGTTCCGCTCTTCGGGCGGCCAGGCCCAGCCCCAGGATCACCAGCCCCAGGAGGAAGAGCAGGCCAGAAGCCCACCCCCGGATGAAGGTGAAGGAAGACCCTCCCGCTTCGGGGGCCAGCGGGCACAGGGGACGCTCCGGGGTCGGGAGGGGAAACGGGCCGGTGCTCCGGCCGCCGTCATACGAGGCCACCGCGACGTTCTCCACCGCCGTACCGGCGGGCGTATCCGCCCGCGCTCGCGCCGCTATGGTGACGGTGACTTCTCCCCCCGACTCCAGCGTCCCCACGGCGACCCGGACCGTCTGGCCGGAGATGGCGGGAATGCCCCGGGTGGAGCGGACGGCGAGAATTTGCAGGAAGGCCGGAAGGGTGTCCTCCACCACCAGCCCGGAGACCCGTTGAGCGCCCGTATTTCGGACCCGGATGGTGATCCGTACCTCCTGTCCGGGGGATACGGTGGGCGGGCTGACGTCCTTCTCTACGACGATGCCGGGCACCTCCGGCGTGGCGGTGAAACACCACGGGGTGGGCGACGGCCCCCGGGTGGGGGTTCGCGGGGGCCGCAGGGTGGCGGCGGGAGAAACGGTCGGCGTCTCCGTGGGCGGAGGAGGGGGCGGCGGAGGCGGTGGGGGCGGAACGGGCGTCTCCGTGGGGGTGGACGTCGCCGTGGGGGTCTCCGTCGGCGTCTCGGTGGGCGTGAAGGTGGGGGTGAATCCGGCGACGGCGGAATCCCGGACACCCGCCCCCCAGAGCAACAGGCCACCCATCAGCACCAGGCCCACCAGCCATATCCTGCGCATATCCCACTCTCTTGGGTTTGGGCTGGACTACCGCCGGCTCAGGACAAACTCCAGGCGGGTGCAGTTGCCCGCCTCGTCGCAGGCTTCCAGGGTCATCGGGTTCTCCCCGGGTTGCAATGCCCGGCGGGTCGCAAAGGCACCGGTCGGGCCCACCGGGACCGCTTCTCCGTTCAATCGGACGGTCGCCCCGGGCTCCGTCTCCCCCCGGATGGTCACCGTCTCCCCGGAGACCTCCGGGGTGGTAGGCTCTAATAGGCGGATGACTGAGGGGGGCGTCGTGTCGTAACGGTACAAAAAAGAGGCGCAGGGACTGCGGGCGCCATCGGCGGCCTCTATCGCAATACACAAAGGATACTCCCCCTCCGTCGGTGCGTGAAAGCGGAGACAGAATTCTCCCTCCGGAGCGACCGGTGACCGGTCTAAGAGGGCCCCTTCGCACAGAAGTACGGCGTAGCCGGCTCCGGCGTTCGCCTTCCCGAAGATGGTCAGCCCGGGCCGGTTGGAGGCGAGGGTGTCTCCGGCTTCTACGGTGGTGCCATCCAGGGTCAGACGGTCTATGAGAGGGGCCTGGGGGCGCACCATCAGGGGCTGGCCGATGATGGCGTCCACCTCGTAGCCCGCCGGGACCTCCACCGATGGATAGCCCTGGGCCGGGTCCAGGAGCGTCACCTGGGTGGTGCCGTCGTCGGTGGCGCTGTAGGTGTGGTCGGCGGCGAGAACGCGGGTGCGGAAAACCGTGCCCCGGACCCGAACGGTCGCAGCGGGCGTTTGGATCTCAAAGAACAGGTCGGGTAGCGGGGTGACTTCCGCCCATACTTCCCCGGCCTCTACGTTCGCGCGAGTGGTCATCTGGGCCGGGTTCATCTCCGCCAGGACCAGGACGGTTGCACCGGCCAGGCGCAACCGGCCTCCGTCCGGAAAGAGGATACTCCCACCGCCTCCTTCAGAAAACGCAACCCGGTCCCCTTCGGTCAGGAGAAACGGCTGTCCCTGGGAGACGAGAACGGTCCCGGAACGGCTCCAGCGGAAATAGAGGGGGCGCTGCCAGGTGACCAGAGCCTCGCCGTCCTCCACGGCGAGCGTCGCCCAGGAGGTCACGCGCGGGGTCAGAAGCCATCCGGCGAGGGCCAAAAGGAGGATCAGGGTGGCCCCAACCAGCACCGGACGCCAAAGGAGAACAGGCGGGCGCCGGGCCATGGCGGCGATGAGCCGCTCCGTCAACTGAACCCTGAACGCGGGCCGAAGCCGTACGTCCTCCTGCGCCAGCACCCGCAGCAGTTCCTCTACGTTCGCCAGTTCACGACTCATCGGTCCCGCTCAACGCCTGAGCCAGCATCTGTTTTGCGCGGATGAGGATGGATTCCACGCTTTTGGGACTGCGCTCCATCGCCTGGGCCATCTCGGCCACCGGCATGTCTTCCACGTACCGCAGCACCAGGGCGGTTCGGTAATGGGGGGCAGGGTCAACAACGCCGCTCGCACCCGGTCCCGCACTTCCGTCTCCTCCAGAAGCGCGAAGGAGGACATCTCTTCACCAGCGATGGAATGCCAGTCCTCCAGGGGAAGTTCGGGGGGCTGTCTGTGGTGGGAGCGCCAGTGGTCGGCGATTTTATGGGCGGCGATCCGGAACAGCCATGTGCGCAGGCGGCTATCTCCGCGAAACCGGTGGGCGCTCTGGAGCGCTGCCAGAAATGTCTCCTGAGTCAGGTCCTCTGCGTCTTCCACGATGCCCCCTACCTGATGGTAGATGAAACGATAGACCATATCCCCGTACTGCCGGACCATTTCTGCCGCCGCGTCCGGGTCCCGACGGGCCAGCCGCCGCATCAGGTCCTGCTCGGCCGGGGTGGCGCGCTGGCCCTCTCTATGAAGAATGTCGGTGGCGAAGGCCAGAATCCCGCGCCAGAAAGGGAAGAATCGGGTAGGGGGCAAAGCGATCATGCTATTTGCATTGTAATCCTGGGTGAGAAAAAGTCAAATGCCCCCGCAGGGTAACCGCATTGTAGGGGTAGGGCTTGCCCCTGCCCATATGCATCCATTGAAGGCCGGGTTTGGTCGCCCCTTCCCGCCGCCCGGGGCGCCGATGGGAAAACGGCCTCCCCTGGGGGCAACCGCGAGGGTTGCCCCTACGCTTCGCGCCGGGCGTCAACCTTTGTTGACGCTTCCCTGAAAGGACGGCGCAGGCCGTCCTCTGGCCGGAGGCCCAGGGAGGCTGACTTCAGTCAGCGCCTGGGGGCAACCGCAAGGGTTGCCCCTACAGGCGCCGATGGGAAATCGGCCTCCCCTGGGGGCAACCGCGAGGGTTGCCCCTACGCTTCGCGCCCGGCGTCAACCTTTGTTGACGCTTCCCTGAAAGGACGGCGCAGGCCGTCCTCTGGCCGCAGGCCCAGGGAGGCTGACTTCAGTCAGCGCCTGGGGGCAACCGCAAGGGTTGCCCCTACAGGCGCCGATGGGAAATCGGCCTCCCCTGGGGGCAACCGCGAGGGTTGCCCCTACGCTTCGCGTCGGGCGTCAACCTTTGTTGACGCTTCCCTGAAAGGACGGCGCAGGCCGCCCTCTGGCCGGAGGCCCAGGGAGGCTGACTTCAGTCAGCGCCCGAGGCGGCGACCCAACTGGCGCAGCCCCTCAAGTTAACGCCTATGGGGGCCGGGGGTGAGGGCAGGGTTGTGCGGCGGCCTTCGGCCGCCACAAAACCC
>CALDFY010000303.1 GCA_937942115.1 uncultured Anaerolineae bacterium
CTGGCAGAGAAGGAGGCGCAAATCCCGCCCTGGGAGCGAGACCGGCGCCTGGCGGCAACCCCTGGATAGAACCCGGAAAAACCTGAGCCCGCTGCTAAAGCGGCGGGCTCAGGCTACTGCTTGGCCTGCGGCCAGGGGAGAAGGAGGGGTTTTGCGGCGGCCTTCGGCCGCCGCAAACCCCCCTCTTCATTCGTGCCTGGGCCAGCGACGGCTACGGCGCACCCCATCTGAGCACCACCGGCAGATATACGCTGGCCCGGTGGGGCCGCAGGCCGACGCTCAGGCGGACCTCCTCAACGTCTATCCCCGAAGGAACCTCTACGGGGATCCGCTGGGGTAGCCACCCTGGCGGCGGAGAGGGCCACCCCTCCGGCGTCGCCTCCAGCGTGTAGCCCCCCACCGGCAGCGTCGCGGTGAACTCCCAGGACGTCCCCACGGTGGGCGTAATGGCATCCCTCTCCGCCGGGTCCAGCAGCCGCAGGGTCGCCGTCAGGGTCGGCTCATCCGGGCCCTGCACTCCGTCCCCGTCCTCATCCCCGAAGACCGCCTCCACCGTCAGGTGGACGGTGCGCGTCAGGGTGACCGCCGCGCAGACCTCCGGCGACCAGTCCCCCCGATTTCCCGCCCAGTCCCACGCCCGCGCGCGGAAACACCATAGACCTGTCCGGGAGACCTGATACTCGCTGCGGGTCGTGGTGGTGAGCGTCAGCCAGTTTGCCCAGGCCCCTGCCCCCTCTCGGGCCTGGACGTCGTAGCCCCAGACGCCCGCCGCGTCGTCCGCCCCCTCCCAGGAGACCGTCACCGTGGGGGGCCGGGAGACCGTCACGGAGCGAACTGTAGCCGTGGGCGGGACGGTATCCGTCTCTATGACCAGATACGGCTCCCCGCCGATGATGTAGTCGGAGGGGGAAGTGCCATTGTGGGCCGTTGCGCCAGGGAGGGTGAGGGTGTAGGCCCCGCCCGTCGCCGTGATGGTGCGGGTGACGCCCCACCGATCCACCAGCGTGGCCGTGGGGAGCGTCGCCGGATAAGAGAAGACCGTCGTGATGGGGAGCGTGTTCCAGAGGACGCTGATTTTCCCCCGGGGCGTCCCCCAGAAGGTCACCCGCCGCACCCCGCCGGAGTAGTTGACGCTGGTCACCATCGTCGGCGAGACCAGATAGGTGGTAGCCACCTGGAAGGCGACGTAGGCCGGGCGGAGGGTCCGGTCGTCCCGCACCAGGCCGAAGAGTTCGCCCATGCCGTAGTCCCCAGGGTCATTGCAATCGCCGTCCCGGTTCTTGTCGCAGTAGTCGTCGTGGGCGCGGAAGAAGAAGTAGCGCTCAATCCCGGCCGCCCGGGCGTTGGCGTACGATTGAATCACGTAGGCCGCCGCCTCGTTCATGGTGGCGGACCAGATGTAGGCAGTGAGGCTGATGACCGACGAATCGTCCCAGACCGGCGAGCCGGTCTCCGTGAGCCAGATAGGCCGGTCGGGGACGAACTCCCGCATGCCGCGGCGGATGACCTGGGTGACGTCGTAGATGCTGGAGGAACGGTGGTAGAGGTGGACGGCCATCGCATCAAAATAGTAGTTATGGGCCGGGGCCTCGGGGTCACTCTTCAGTTGGTTCAGCACCCAGCGGTAGAAGTTGGGTTTCTCATAGTATGCGATGCCGCCGAAGAGGACGGTGCAATCCGGGCAGGCGGCCTTAACCGCCCGGTATGCAACCTTGAGGAGTTGGGCGTAGTCAGTGGAAGTGCCCGACCAGAACGAGGAGAGGTCCGGCTCGTTCCAGACCTCCCAGTGTTTGACCGAATTCCGGTAGCGATAGGCGACGGTGTAGACAAAGCGGCCCCAGGTGTTGACCGGGTCGCCGTCGGCGGTGGTCCAGTCATCCCACTCCTCGTAGAGGCCCCGGGGCGGGGTGGTCATACAGGGAGGGGGGCCCATCGGGGCGACCGTCGGGCGGAAAACCGGCGCGTGCTGCTGAGAAGGGTACAGGTCCAGATGGAGCGATTGGGTGGTGGTGATGCAGTTACCCGTTGCCGCCCAGTCCGGCGTCCAGAGGAGGATGCCCAGGATGTTCATTCCCGCCGCGCGCAGGTCGTTCACCAGTCTGTCCTGGGCCCAGAAGTTCCACTGCCCCTCCCGGGGCTCCAGTTGGTGCCAGGAGAAGTCAAAGCGGTCCCAGCGGGAGCCGGCCTGAAGCATCAGGGGGAGGAACGGGCGGCCCGGCACCTGGCCGAAGGGGTCGGGGTAGAAGGAGTAGCAGGTGCCGGCGAAGCCGTCGGTGTCGGTCACCGGCGGGAGCGGGGTGACCGGCCCGGCGTCTCCGGCGACCGGCGCCGGCAGAAGCGCCGCCGCCAGAGCAATGGCCGCAATGGGCATCCAGCGAGCGCGCATTTCCTCCTCCGCAGGGCAATCGCAAGGGGTGCCCCATAGACATCATCCTTCCCAGGGCGCCGATGGGAAATCGGCCTCCCCTGGGGGCAACCGTAAGGGTTGCCCCTACGATATTAAAATAAGGGAAGGTGTGTATATAAGTAAAAAAATTTAGGGAGATTTACGATATTATTAATAAAAGGGGGTTTAAATGTTTGGTGCTACCTTTGGTATAGTCTCCTATGCCCTTGAGATTTTTAAGAAGTCTACAGATATACGCAACAGAAACATTATAAACGCCAATAATCCCGATTATGCACGCCAAGAACCTTTAATTCAAAGCTTTTCTCCAGCTGGAATAAATTTGGATGATATTATTAGAAGCCAGAACTTCTATTATGTATCTTTGAGAAATCAAAAGCTTTCCTTAGTATCCGCTTTAGATGTCTCAATAAAAGGGCACTCCCAGGTAGAAAATATTTTTCAGGAATTTATCCAAGGGCTTGGTGGAAGTGAGTATCTTAATAGTTTTTTTACCTCTTATCAGAATCTTATGAAGGAGCCCACAAATCAAGGGGCAAGAAGTGGGCTACTTAACTCTTCTAAAAGCCTTATTTCGTATCTCAAGGACAGGAGAAAGGACCTTGATGGTCTATTGAATGGAACCGATTATGAAATGAGGCAATTCATAAACAAAATAAACAACCTAACGAAAAAAATAGCACAGATTAACCAAGATATACTAATAGGATATGCTCAAACTTATGCAAGGGGAAAGGACTACAAAAATCTCTTAGATGAAAGAGATAAATATTTAAGAGAACTTTCTGAGTATATTGGCATAAGGGTACAAGAAGATGAACTGGGTAGGGTAAGGGTTGAAACGGACAAAGGAATTGTGCTCGTGGAGAATAAATTTAACTGGGAGTTAAAATACGATGCTGGAAACCGAAGGGTCTTGTGGAAATCAAAGGATGGCTCTGAAGTGGATATTGGGGGTTTTCTGACGGGTGGAAAAGTTAAGGGACTCCTTGATTTCCAATCAGACCTTATAAAATATACAAATCAACTTGAAGGTTTAGCCAAAAGGCTTATAAGTGATGTAAAACTTCCTTTAACTGAGCAAGCTACTTTAAATTGGTATTGGTTTAAGCATGTAAGCGATCCAAGCGTTCCTTTGGGCATTTCTGGAAGTATAACTTTCAACTTTTCTGGAGGGCCAATAACTATAAACTATTCATCCAATTACAGCCTAAATGATATAATCGATAACATAAACGACAACTTGGGGGGTAGCTTTACGGCAAACCTTGTGCAAAATCCAGATAGCATTTACACCATAAGGATAACTTCTTCTGATCCGAGCTACACCATATTAGATAGTAATAACCTAATACACAGGTCCGAGCCTGTATTCATAGGCAACGGAATAATGGACATGGATATAAATCCTAATCTGGTTAGTTATCTTCAAAGCCTTGATTACGAAAAAGTAGACCAGTTTATGGTTTTTTCAAGAGAATGGTGGGAAGGGTCAAAGGCTGTATACAATAGCTTTATAGATAACCTTTCATCTAAACAAAAGGATCTAAGGGAAAAACATCAAATAGAGAGCGCCCTTTTAAACTCCCTGGAGGCAAGAATACAAGAGATGCAAGGAGTTTCCATAGATGAGGAGTTTATAGAACTTATGAAATTGCAAAGAACTTATGAAGCTATAGCACGAACGATAAAAGCCATGGATGAATTGATACAGGCCACATTAAACATGGTATGAGGTGTAAGCTATGAGAGTACCAGATAACCTTCTCTTTTCCCTCTTTCAAGAACAAGA
>CALDFY010000304.1 GCA_937942115.1 uncultured Anaerolineae bacterium
TGTCTTCGTAGACGACCCCACGGTGGACATCCACCTCAACACCCTGGCCCTCCCCCGCGCCTGGCTGGTCTACCGGACCGAAGTGGTGGAGACCTACGGCCAGGCCCTGGAGCGGGTACTGGATGAGAATTTCCGTCCGGAAGAAGTCGCCGTTGTCCAGAACGGGCCCCAACTGGACGGGACGGGACAGGGGAGAATTGAGGTGGGCTACTACGGTCCCAACGATGCGGTCTTTTTCGTGGAGACGGACACCCCGGCCCTGCTGGTCCTCTCCGACACCTTCTACCCCGGCTGGCAGGCAGCGGTGGACGGCCGGAGGGTGCCCATTTATCAGACGAACGCCGCCTTCCGGGGAGTGCTGGTGCCTCCGGGGCGCCACCGGGTGGAGATGCATTTCCGACCCCGGAGTTTGATAGTGGGCCTGGGGATGGCTGTGGCTGGCGGACTGGGATGTCTCACAATATGGTTGATGAGGAGAAAACACTTATGAGGAGCCGCCGGATCGCCATTCAGACCGGCCTGCTGGCCCTCCTCTTCGTGGCCTGGGCCCTGCGGACGGCGACTGTTACCCTCCAGAGCATGTGGATTGACGAGGTGATGGCTCTCTTCTTCACGCGCGGGACCTTCACCGAAACCCTCCACACCATCGTCCGTCCGGAGCATAACGGTCCCCTCTTCTACCTCCTGCTCTTCTGGTGGCGGCACCTGGTGGGAGATTCCGATTTCGCCGTCCGCTATCTCTCCGTCCTCTTTTCCGTTCTTACCCTACCCTTGCTCTACCAACTGGCCCGCCGTCTGCTGACGGAGCGCACGGCGGCGCTGGCCCTGGGCCTGGCCGCCTTTTCGCCCTTCACCCTCTGGTTTGCTCAGGAAGCGAAAATGTACGCCCTCCATATGTGGGCCGCAACCACTTCCACATTGGCCCTGCTGGAGGCATTCCGCAAGGGCCGCTGGTGGCGCTGGGTCTGCTATGCGGTGCTGGCATCTTTCACCCTCTATAGCCATCTGTTCGGCGGGTTCCTGGTCCTGGCCCAGGGCGTGATGAGCGGGATTTTGGGCTGGAGACGATGGCGGCGATGGCTGGCCTACGGAGTGACCATGGCCCTCCTCGCCCTGGCGCATACCCCCCTGCTCCGGGTAGCCCGAAATGTGATCCTTTACTACGAACCCCGGGACATCTGGCGGTACTTTGTCCCTCTGAAAGACATCGCCCGGGACCTGCTGGGTCAGTACTTCTACCGGCTCTCCTACCTGGAAGTCACGCCCTGGCTTCTGCTGCTCCCGGCCGTCCTCCTGGTCTGGGGAATCCTGGCCCTCTTTCCCCTTCGCCGAAGGGATGCCTGGATTCTGCCCGTCCAGGCCTTGCTGCCGGTGCTGGTTTTCTATCCGATTTCCTACCGGGCTCCGGTCTATTCAGCCAAGTACCTCTCCGCCATCGCCCCGGCGGTCTGGATTCTGGCTGCCTGGAGCGCGGAGCGGATGGCCCGTCTCTGGCGACCCCTGGGCCTCGGCGCCGCCGTCCTGGGACTCCTGATGGTCAATGGTATCGCCCGCGACCTGACCGACCCCGCCCTCCAGCGAGGGGACTGGCGCTTCATCGCCCGCTACGTGGAGACCCACGAAGGGCCGAATGACATCGTCGTCATCTCCGCCTTCTACTGTGACCACGCGTTCCGGCGGTACTACCGGGGACACTCGGCCATCTTCCCGTACGAGGCCAACCCCTACGAACCGGAGTCCGTCTATCGGGGACTGTCGGAGCAGTACGACCGCATGTGGCTGGTCCTCCACCACGACCAGGCGATGGCACCGAAGAACCGGCTGATGGAGGCGGCCGACGCGATGTTCCCCCGCATCACCGAGCAGTACCCCAACGCCGGGCAAATCACGATGATCGGCTACCAGTTGCGACCGACAGTCCCGGCGTTGTCGGAAGCGGCTCACCCCCTGGAGGTCTGTTTCCAGAACGGCCTCTGCCTGGCCGGTTATCGGGTGGACGCCACGGCGCTCCCGGCGCGAGAGAACCTCTCCCATCCCCCCAGCAACTGGCTGCACCTGACCCTCTACTGGCGGCGGACGGCGTCCTTTGACGGCGTCCCCTTTCGCCCGCTGGTCCGGGTCGTAGATGGCGCCTTCAATGTCTGGGGAGGGAATATGAAGCGCAACCCCGACCTGCTGGACCGGTATCCGCCCCAGGACTGGCCCACCGATCGGCTGGTGGAGGACCATTACGACCTCAACCTGAACCCGGTCACACCTCCCGGGACCTATCGCCTGGAATTGAGCCTGGCGATAGAGGGGGACGAGAACCGGCGGGTCCTCCTGGTCAGCCCGCCGCCAGGCCTGCCGCCCGACCGCTGGGTGTTTGAGGACATCCGCATTCTCCCATAGACGATGACCCGCTCCTCCGCCGTCCCGTATCTGGTCATTGGGGCCGTCCTGCTGGCCGGTGCGATCCTGCGCTGGAGTCCCATCGGGCCACTTTCCGATATGCTCAGTTACGACGAGGCATACTACGGCCTGGACACCCTTTCCCTCATAGAATCCCCCCGACTGACCCCCTTCCTCCCGGCGAACCTGGGCCGACAGAGCCTCTGGTGCTACGTCCTGATCCCCTTCGTCGCTGTCTTCGGGGCCCATCCCTTCGCCCTGCGGCTGGCGGCGGGATTCGTGGGCATTCTGACCGCTGCCGCCGTGTACCGGCTGGGAAAAGAAACCCTCTCGCCCCGGGCGGCCTGCTGGGCGCTTCTGGCCTTCTGCGTCGCCGGATGGCCGGTCCATCAGAGCGGCCTGGGGATGCGGGCCATTTTCTGGCCTCTGATCGGCACCCTGGCCTTCGCCGCTATGATGCAGGCCCGCCGCACCGACCGGATGCCCCTCTGGATAGAGGCCGGAATTTGGACGGGCCTCCTCTGGTACACATACTTCTCGGCCCTCCTGTGGATTCTCTGCGCGGTCTTCATGCTCATCGGATGGCTTTTGGGAAAGAGAGGCCGCCGGGGAGTGTTGATCGCGCTGGCCGTGAGCACGCTGGTCGCCCTCCCGATGCTGGTATACGGCTACCATCACCCCCAGGACGTCCTGGGACGTCCCCAGGGAGTACGGGTCTCCGGTCCGGCGGAACTGGCCAACACCGCTCGGGCATGGGCCCGGGTCTGGTTCTCCCCCGCCGACGACCCGGGCCGTTATAACCCCCTTCACCCGGTGGTGGACAGGGGTCTGGTCGCCTTTTTCATCGTCGGATTGCCCACCCTCTGGTGGGCCGTCCGCCGGAAATGGCAGACGATATGGCTCCTGGGACTGATTCCGGTCTCCCTTCTCCCCTCCCTTCTGAGCCGGGACGCCCCTCATTTCCTGCGCGCGTCCGGTTTGACCGTCCCGATAGCAATAGTCATAGGAGCCGGGGCATGGGGATTGGAACAACTCCTGCGCCGTCTCCGGCTGCGGGCTCTTCCGACCCTGCTCCCTCTGGCACTGATGCTTCTGACGGCGATCACCACCGCCCGAGGCACTGTCCGCTGGCTGCGCCACCCCTACGTCTTCCTGCTGATGGAGCAGCACGTAAACCAGGGCGCGAACTTCATCCGGGCCGCCGTCCCGGAAGAGACCCCCGTGTACTTCTCGCCCTTCTATCCCTCTCATCCGGTCATTGCCTTCCGCCGGGCCGACCTGAGCCCTCGGCCAGTCGGCGCCTTTGATAGCCATCTCTGTCTGGTGGTTCCAGAGCGGCCCGCAGTGTACGTCTCCGTCACCCTCTATGAACCCGACTTTCAGGAGAAACTCTCCCGCTGGGCCGAGATGACCGTCCTCTTCCAGGACCTGAGCGCCGATCCTCCGCGCTACACCGTCCTCCAGGCCGTACCGAAACCGGAGTTTCTGCGGAACCGGGGGGCCGTCCGGGCCGTCTTTGGGGAACGGGTAGAAATGCGCCTACTGGAATCCCTTCCTTCCATTGCGAGGGCCGGAGAGACCGTTTCAGTCCCCCTGGCCCTGCGGGCCCTGCAGCCGATGGACCGGGCCTACAGCGTCTTCGTCCACCTCTACGGCGACCCGACTCCTTACGAAGGGGGCCCCCTTTGGGCGCAGGCCGATGGGCCCGCTTGCGGGCCTTACACTTCCGACCTCTGGCGGACGGACGAATGGGTACTGACCCCTTTCTCCCTGGCCCTTCCCGAGGGCCTCCCCCCTGGGCGCTATCAGGTCGGGATGGGCATCTACGATAGCACCACCGGCGTCCGTCTGGCCCTGCCGGGGCGGGCTTATGATTTTCTGCCTCTCCAGGAGATG
>CALDFY010000305.1 GCA_937942115.1 uncultured Anaerolineae bacterium
ACAGCCTGCGCCACCGTAGCGCAGACCGCCAGGCCTGTATCTGCAGGCTGACAGCCTGCACTACAGAAAAGTCAGTGCCATTGGGCTTTTAGCCCCTGGCGCAGGTATCGCAGGGTGAAGGGCAATGAGTCAAGAACAACCCAAGAAGGTCCGAAGCGAGTTTATCTATTTCGCCTGGAGAAATGCCAAACTCCGGATCGGGGTGAGCGTCCTGCTGGCTTTTGTGCTCTTCTCCATCATCGGGCCGTTTCTGGCGAAACACGACCCGCTGGCATACGTGGGCCCGATGGGCGCCCCACCCTCGCGGGAGTACTGGTTCGGGACGACGACTTTCGGCCAGGACGTCTTCAGCCAGTTCGCCCACGGCACCCGCTCCACGCTCATCGTCGGCCTGCTGGGAGGGAGCATCGGCACGCTGGTCGGGATTCTGGTGGGCCTCATTGCGGGCTACCGGGGCGGCATAGTGGATGAGTTCCTGAACATGATTACCAACATCGTCCTCATCATCCCCACATTGGCCGTCCTGATTATCATCGCCGCCTACCTCTCGGTGCGGGGCATCCTCACGCAGAGTATGTTTATTGGGTTGACGGCGTGGCCCTGGGCGGCGCGGGCCATCCGCGCCCAGACCTTCTCTCTGCGAGTGCGGGAGTTCGTGGACCTGGCCCGGATGACCGGGAGGAGTTCTCTCCGCATCGTTCTTACCGAAATCGCGCCCAACATGATGTCCTACCTGCTGCTGGTCTTCATCCTTCAGTTCGGCGGCGCCGTCCTCAATGCGGCCACCCTGGACTTCATCGGCCTGGGCCCGACGAAGGGGATGTCCCTGGGGCTCATCATGAACAACGCCGTCCTCTGGGCCGCCCTGCAACTGGGCCAGTGGTGGTGGTTGCTCCCGCCCGGCGCGGCCATCGCCGCCATCGTCGGCGCCCTCTACATCACCAACGTCGGCCTGGACGAGATTTTCAACCCCAAACTGCGGGAGATGTGACGTGCTTCAGGTAGAAAACCTCACCGTCTATTACAAAACGATCCGGGGGTACGTTCAGGCCCTGGAGAAGGCAACGTTCACCCTCGCCGACGGCGAGATGATGGGACTGGCGGGCGAATCCGGTTGCGGGAAAACCACGCTGGGCCACAGCCTCATCTACCTGCGCCCCCCGATGAACTACATAGAGGGCCGCGTCGTCCTGGACGGACGGGAGGTGCCGGTCTGGGATATGGAACGGATGCGGGAATTCCGCTACCGGCACATCTCCCTCATCCCCCAGTACGCTATGAACGCCCTCAATCCAACCCGCAAAATCGGGCGGATGATCGCCGAACTTCTGGAGAGCCGGGGAGTGAGTTACGCCGACGTCCTGCCGGAACTGAAGCGCCGCCTGGACCTGGTCCAGTTGTCCCACGATGTGCTGAAGATGTACCCCATAGAACTCTCGGGGGGAATGAAGCAGAGGACGGTCATGGTGATCTCCACCCTTCTGAACCCCTCCCTCCTCATTGCGGACGAAATCACCTCGGCGCTGGACGTGTCCACTCAGAAAGCGGTCTGCGAGATGCTGGTGGAGTTCCGGGACCGGGGATTCGTCAAGAGTACCATCATCATCACCCACGACATCTCCATTCTCTACCAGATTGCCGATTCCATCCTGGTGATGTACGCCGGCCAACTGTCGGAGAAGGCGCCGACGGAGACCATTTTCCGGGACCCCCGCCACCCGTACACGCGGATGCTCATCGGCTCCCTTCCGAAAGTCGGCGTGCGCTACCAGGAGGAGCGGCTGCTGGGGATTCCCGGCTCCCCGCCCCAACTGTTGAACCCCCCGGCGGGATGCCGTTTCCGGGAGCGGTGTCCCGTCGCCTTTGACCGCTGCGGGGAAGTCCCTCCGTTCCTGGAAATCTCCCCCGGACATTCTGTGGCCTGCTGGAGGGCGTACTGAGATGCTCCGCCTGGAACAAGTCACCAAAACCTATCGGCTCGGCGCCTTTGGCCTGCAGAAACTGACCGCCGTCCGCGACGTCAGTTTTGAGATCGGCGAGCGGGAGATTGTCTCCCTGATCGGCGAAAGCGGGAGCGGGAAGAGCACCATCGGAAAACTCATCCTCCGCCTGATCCCTGTCACCTCGGGAAGGATTTCCTTTGAGGGGACGGACGTCTCCACGCTGGACGGACGGGCCCTCAAGGAGTACTACCGGAAAGTCCAGGGGGTCTTTCAGGACCCCTTCGCTTCTTTCAACCCCATCTTCAAGGCCGACCGGATTTTCCGGATGGTCCACGACGAGTTCTACCCCCATCTGGGCGCCCGGGAGTGGGCGGAGAAGGTGGAAGGCGCCCTGCGGGCGGTGGGCCTGAACCCTCCGGACGTGCTGAACAAGTTTCCCCATCAGTTGAGCGGCGGGCAGTTGCAGCGCTTCCTGGTGGCCCGCGCGCTCCTGCTGGACATCCGCCTGCTGATCGCCGACGAAATCATCAGTATGCTGGATGCCTCCACCCGCGTGGACGTCCTGAACCTCCTGGCGGACCTGAAGGCCCGGGGCCTCTCCATTCTCTTCATCACCCACGACCTTTCGCTGGGCTACTACATCAGCGAGCGCGCCATCATCCTCTATCGGGGCCGCATTGCCGAGATGGGCCCGACGGATAAGGTCTATAACCGTCCCCTCCATCCCTACACGGAGATGCTGATGGAGTCGGTCCCCCGGCTGGACCGGAAGTGGGAGGAGGAGATTCGCGTGGAGCGGGAGGGAGGACTGGCGGGCCCCACAGGGGACGGCTGCGTGTACGCCAGCCGCTGCCCACTGGCAATGGACATTTGTGCCCGAGAGGAGCCGGAACTGAAAGAGGCGGAGACCGGTCACTTCGTGGCCTGCTGGGCCCGGTGACCCGGTCCGAGAATGTGCCAGGCACGTCCGGAAGTGCCTGGCACATCTTTTGGAGGGAAAAAGATGATCCAGGCGATCGGCCCCGCTCTTCCCCACATCCCCTGGGAGGACCGCCCCCCGGGGTACCGCGACGTCGTCTGGCGCTCCAGCCGAAACCCCATCATCACCCGGGACGCCGTCCCCGGGGCCAACAGCATTTTCAACAGCGCGGTGGTGCCCTTCAACGGGGCCTTCGCCGGCGTGTTCCGCTGCGATAACACCGCCCGGGATATGCAACTCCACGCCGGTTTCAGCAACGACGGCATCCACTGGCGGATAGAGCCGCAGCGCATCCGGTTTGTCTGCGAGGACCCGGAGGTCGGGCAATTCGTCTACGGCTACGACCCACGCGTCTGCTGGATAGAGGACCGCTACTACGTCACCTGGTGCAACGGGTACTACGGCCCGACCATCGGCGTGGCCTATACGTATGACTTTCGGACCTTCTACCAGTTGGAGAACGCGTTTCTGCCCTACAACCGCAACGGGGTCCTCTTCCCGCGCCGGATCAACGGGAAGTACGCGATGCTGAGCCGCCCCAGCGACCGGGGACATACCCCCTTCGGCGACATTTTCTACAGCGAGAGCCCGGATATGATCCATTGGGGCCACCATCGGTTCGTGATGGCCCCGGTGGGCGGCTGGCAATCCACCAAAGTCGGCGCCGGCCCCACGCCGATAGAGACCCCAGAGGGCTGGCTCCTCATCTACCACGGCGTCCTGACCTCCTGCAACGGCTTCGTCTACAGTTTCGGCGCGGCGCTCCTGGACCTGGAGAAGCCCTGGAAGGTCATCTACCGGACCCGTCCCTATCTTCTGAACCCCCGGGAAATTTACGAGTGTGTGGGGGATGTGCCCAACGTGGTCTTTCCCTGCGCGGCGCTGGTGGACCCGCCGACGGGCCGGATGGCCATCTACTACGGCGGCGCGGACACGGTCACCTGCCTGGCGTTTGCGTATCTGCACGAGGTGGTGGAGTTTGTGAAGGAGAACTCGCTGTGAAGCGGGAAGAGTGAAACGGGAAGCGCGATTGGCCGCTCTGGGGCGCCGGGGCGGCAAAATAAACCCCTTCTGTTGGGAGCGCTCCCATTCCGGGAGGGGGTTGGGGGCGGCGGCCTGTGGCCGCCGCC
>CALDFY010000306.1 GCA_937942115.1 uncultured Anaerolineae bacterium
CCGGACCTACGGCCGGACCCTCCGGTTCACGACGGCGGAGCCGGGTGCGTACCGGGCGGAGGTCTGGCGGACCTTCCGGGGACGGACGCGCGGCTGGATTTTCAGCAGTCCCGTCTACTGCTCGTAGTCAGCCCCGCAGCGCAGCGGAGTGGCGTATAAACGGCACTCCACTTCGTTTCGTGCCTGACTACGAACGGTGCTCGTAGTCCGCCCCGCAGCGGTTCGTAGTCAGCCACGCAGCGCAGCGGAGTGGCGTCCAGAACGGCACTCCACTTCGTTTCGTGCCTGACTACGAACGGTGTTCGTAGTCCGCCCCGCAGCGCAGCGGAGTGGCGTCCAGAACGGCACTCCACTTCGTTTCGTGCCTGACTCCGAACGAATTCCCTATCCCTGGGCGCCCGGCTTCTGAGGGACCGCCCGCTCCGTTCCGACCCGGCTTTCCCCGCAGAGCGCCCACACCCCTTCCAGAGCGCCGTCCTCCAGCACCGCGTAGGTGACCACTCCGCAATCCCATCCGGCAGAGAGGACGTTCCCTCTCAGAAGACCGACTCCTTCTATGGATGTGCCGCCGGTTTCCCAGAGGAGCACGTAGACCTCTCCCTGAGGCTGAATGTTCAGCGTTCCCCGATACGGCCGACCATCCGGGTTGGTGCCCGTCACGTGGTACAGGCCGGAGAGGCTGGCTCCTTCTCCGAAGGGCCTGGTTGGGGGAGGTGCCGCGATGGGCGGAGGGGTGGGCTGGAGAAAAGCGCATCCCAGGCTGAATAGAAGCAGTACCGGAATCCATAACCGTTTCCGAAACATGGGACTCCTTTGCACACCACCTACTTTGCCATTTTGATGAACGGTATCGCATCGGGAGCCAGGAGCACTTGCCGGATTCCCGGCTTATGGTATAATACGCCACCGTTGAGCCGTTGGATATGGAATCAGAGGTGAGTCAATGGACCTGATTGAATCGCTGAACCGACAACTGGAGCGAAACCCGAATATCCCCGACCTGCGGCCCGGGGATACGGTGCGGGTGCACGCCCGCATTGTGGAGGGCGGCCGGGAGCGAGTGCAGGTTTTCCAGGGCATGGTCATTCGGGTACGGGGGAGCGGCGCCGGCGCCACTTTCACCGTCCGCCGTATCGCCGCCCATGGCATCGGCGTGGAGCGCACGTTCCCCCTCTACTCCCCGCGTGTGGAGAAGGTGGAAGTCACCCGTCACGGGAAAGTGCGGCGGGGACGGCTCTATTATATGCGAGGACTGAAGGGGAAGGCCGCACGCCTGAAGGAAATACGGCCTGAATAAGCATCGGAGAGACCCTCCCGCAGGTTCCTCAGCCTGCGGGAGGGTTTCTTTTCGGCGCAAGATAAATCTTGCGCTACGTTATCACCCGTACCGTCACCACCTGGCGCCCGCCGACGGTCAGGCGCAGGGTGTCGGTGTCGGTCGCCAGGACTTCCTCCCCCTCCTCCGCCAGGTTGACCCGCAGGGCCCGCGCGAAGGGCCGCCAGAAGCGAACCGTCCCCTCCACCGGACGGTCCTCTATGTTCCATAACCGCAGGATCAGCCCCTCGCCGTTCTCCGGCGGCTTCAGCGCGCTCAGGCGCAGCGCGGGCGGGTCTATCTGGACGAACGAGAGCACCGGCGGGAGCGGGCCGGGGTGGGCCGGCACGGAGAGCGCCCGCAGGTCGGTCTGAAAGGCGTCCGCTTCGGCGAAGGCGGCCCGCCAGTCCCCCGCGTGGGGGATCAGCGCGTAGTGGAAGGTGTGGCGGCCCGGGCATTGCGCCTCCGGCACCGCCAGCGCCGGTCCGGCGTGTCCGGCCCGGCAGGGGAAGTCGTCCCGGGAGAGCCAGCCCACACAGCGCAGGAGGGTCAGGGCAATCTCGCGCCGGCCATCGGCCGGCGCGATGATTTCCACCTCCGGCAGGCCCCGGTTGGCAACGGTCACCCCGAACGGTCGCAGGCTGACAGCCTGCGCTACCGAAAGGCAGGCCCAGCCGCGCTGGGGGCGGGTGGGGACCGGTTGTTCGGCCCAATCCGGATACGGGCTAACAGCCTGCGCCCCGCTGATGGCTTGCGCTACAACGTCCCAGTGCCCCTCCACCCAGGCCCTCTCCGCCGCGAAGGGGACGGGGAAGTGGACCCGCAGCCGGTGGTCTCGCGCAGTGTTCTCCACCACCGTCTGGAAGTCCACCCGCCGCACGCCCGCCGTCAGCGTGACCCGGGTCGTGATGGGCAGGTCCACCCCATTCTCGCTGCGACGGCTCCGCTCCGGAGCCAGCGCTTGGGGCACCCGGTAGACCATTTCTATCACCAGGCTCTCCCCCAGCGCGTCCGCCTCCCGATGGATGACTGGCGGGACGGCGGGCCGATCCACCAGCAGGTCCTCCTCCGGCGGGCAGTAGTTGTACTCGTCCCCCCGGTCGCCCCCGTCCACAAAGCGGTGGACGCCGGTGAGCACCTGCCCCGTCTCCTTATCGGTGACCGTCAACAGGCCGGTCTGCGGGTCGGCCTCCACCAGGAGGAATTCATTTTCTATGGAGGAGGGATGCCTCACCCCTCCCCCGGCCCTTGCCTCACCCCCGGCCCCTCTCCTGACAAGAGTCAGGAGAGGGGAGGGGGGCAGGGGGGAGGGGTGAGGACGGTACGTAGCATAGCCCAGGGGCGGCACGTCCCGGGCGACGAAGGCGATCTCCAGCGCTTCGTCCTCCCGCACCCGGACGATGAACCGCCCCACTGTCTCATCGTCCAGCAGGGCCTGGAGGGCCGCGATGGGGTCGGCCAGGTGCTCCGGGGGAGCGCCCGCTGTCCCCCGCCCCACAGAGAGACTCAGCCGGCCCGTATCCCCCTCTCGCCAGACGCTCATCCCCCGGATCGCCCGGTCGCCGTAGACGACGCCCCCACCGGCCACGGCCATCACGGCCATCTGCCGCATCGTCTCCCGGTCAAAGGTCAACTCCATTTCCGCGCCGACGGTGTGGCGCAGGACCCGGAAGGGGACGGGGCGCCCGTCCGGCCCGACCAGCACGCTCCCCTCGGGGTCCACCGGCGGGGAGACGGCGGCGACGACCCGGTCGGTGCGCGGCGTGGAGGACGGGTTGAAGACGACCAGGGCGACCGTCCCCTCCCCCTGCGTATCCACCTGCGCGGCGACCGCCTCCAGCGCCGCCCGCGTGACCTCTTCCCCGATCTGCTCGCACCCGTCAAAGCGGGTCTGCATTTCCCGATGGACCTGGTCCACCGAACAGCCGCAGATGGAGTCGTGGGGGTGGTTTTCCAGGAGGTATTTCCACCCCCGCCGGATAAACGGGGCCAGGTGGGGAGCCATCAGGGCGGCAAACGGCTCGGCCCAGCGTTCCAGGAGGGTCTGGCAGGTGTGGTTTCTCTGTTTGATCCACATCCGGGTGGAGAGGACACCGGGGAGGAGGTGGGCGCGGGAGGGGTCGCGCATCTCGCCGGTACGGAGGGGCAGGCGGCGGATGCCCTCGTCTCCCAGTTCGGCCCGCACCGCCGCGACGTAGTCCGGGAGGCTGGAGTGGACGACCCGGTCGGGGAGGGCGCGGTCGGCGGCCTCCAGAAGGCGGGGGAGGTCGGCGCGGGGGAACATGTGGTCGGTGCCCTGCATCAGGAGCAGGTGGGACGTGGCGGCATGCGGTGCCAGACGGTCCCGCTCTCCGGCCAGCGCGGCGGCGAAGCCCGCCTCGTCCGCCGGGAGGTGGGCCGCGTTGCTGTAGGAGTCCCGCAGGTAGCAGACCAGGACTTCGGTGCCGTCCGGGGCGGCCCAGCGGAACTCCGTGGGGGCCTCCCCGACGCCGCGCCAGACGACGGCGGTGTCCATACCGAACCCGCGCAGGAGTTGGGGAAGTTGGGAGATGTGCCCAAACGTATCGGGGACGTAGCCAACGGTCATCTTCGCACCCCAGGCGCGGGCGATGCGGTCGCCCAGCAGGAGGTTGCGCACCAGCGCCTCGGGGCTCACCAGAAACTCGTCCGGGAGGACAAACCAGGGGCCGATGAAGAGCCGTCCCTCCCGGATCAGTCGCCGCAGGCGGCCCTCCAGGTCGGGCCGGACGTCCACCACGTCTTCCAGGACCACCGTCTGCCCGTCCAGCAGGAAATACCGGTAGGCGGGGTCGCGCTCCATGAGGTCCACCAGTTCCGCCACCAGGTGGACCAGCCGGAAGCGGAACTGCTGATAGGTCCGATACCACTCCCGGTCCCAATGGGTGTGGGAGACGACGTGCAGGGTGTAGGTCTGTGGTCTGTCGTCTGTGGTCTGTGGTCTCTCAGCCATAGACGCCTCGGTACTCCGGGGGGAGGAGCGCCGCGATGCGGCGCATGATGATGTCGGTGTACTCGTCCAGTTTCGGCCCCCGCACCCGTCCGCTCTCCGGCAGGCGGAACGGCTCGCCCACTGTCACCGTCACGTCGGTGCGGCGCAGACGGGGGAGGTTCTCCTTGATTTTTTCGGTCCCGGTCAGCCCCACTGGGACGATAGGGACATCGGCGCGGGTGGCGATGTAGGCGGCGCCGGTCTTCCCCGGCTGGAGCGCGTAGACCTTGCGGGCGCGGGTGCCCTCCGGGGCGATGCCCAGGACTTCTCCCTTCTTGAGGACCTCAAACGCGCCGCGCAGGGCCTCCCGGTCTATCTCGCCCCGCCGGACCCAGATGGAGCCGGCCGCGCTGAGGAGCAGGAAGTAGAAGGGGTTGCGGCGATGTTTGGAGGCGGCGAACGCGCGCACTGTATGAGGGCAGACCATCAGGAGCAGCGGGAGGTCAAAGACGGAAAGGTGATTGGTGGCCAGGATGTAGGGACCGTTGGGCGGGAAGTTCTCCTGCCCGGTCACCCGCATCCGGACCAGAAGGGGAAACAGGCAGCGGACCAGTTTCCTCAAGATGGGGTACATTGGGACCTCCAAACCATAGTGACGCCACTCCGCTTTGCTGCGTGGCTCTGTTCGTAGTCAAGCACGAAACGAAGTGGAGTGCCGTTTGACGCCACTCCGCTTTGCTGCGTGGCTGACTACAAACGGCTGCGTGGCTGACTACAAACGTCACCTTAGCGGGTTTTCCCGTAGGCGATGACGGCGAAGTTGGCGGGGACGCCTTTGAAGACGGTGAAGCGCATCCGGAAGGGGACGGCGGCACCGGGGGCCAGCCCGTTCCCCACGTCCACCGTCTGCTGGCGGAAGCCGGTGACCAGTCCGTCCTCGTCGTAGGCGGTGGCGACCACGACGACGGTGGCGGCGGTGCGCTCTGGGTCGGTGTTCCGCACGGCCCCGGAGACTTCAAACTGAGGGCCGTAGGGAGCCCCGGCGACCTCTTCTACGGTCACCGGGACGTAGCGGGCGGCCAGTTCGCCCGCCACCTCGCCGCGCAGCGCCACCACCTGATGGCTGACGAAGTTCGGCGGCGGAGCAGTAAAGAGGAGGGAGAAGGGCGCCCGACTGCCCGGAGGCAGGATGTCCGCCGCTGCGAAGACGTTTCCTCCGATCAGCGCGTTGCCGGAGGCATCAAAGAGGGTCACCCGGACCTGTACGTTGGTCAGCACATCGGCGGTGGTGTTGACCACTTCTCCCAGGCAGTGGAGGCTCCCCACCGGCGTCTCGTAGAAGCCCACTCCCCGGATACCGAAGGGCATCGGGGTCGGGGTGGGCAGAAGTTCGGTGGGGGCCATTGCCTCCTCGCGGCCGGTGGGGATGATGAGGGTCTGGCCGGGTCGGAGGAAGAGAGGGTTCTGAACGTTGTTGATCCGCTGGAGCGCCTCCACGCTGACCCCGTAGGTGGCGGCGATGCCGGAGAGGGTATCTCCCTCCCGGACGACGTAGATGATGGGCGTTGGGGTGATGGTGGGGGTAGCGGGTGGCTCCAGGAGTCTCCCGCCCGCTCCAGGCGTGGGCGAAGACGGAGGGATGAACCCGGATGTGGGGGAGGGGGATGGTGGAGGAAGGGTCTCCGTCACGGGAGGCGTGATGACGCTCCCGCACCCGGCCGTCCCCAGAAGCAGCAGCGCGATCCATACCGGAATCCAGCGTGTTCCCATCGGGACCTCCGTTGATGGCGCTATTATACCATCAATTCCGGAGGGCCCAAAATGAGAATGTGCCAGGCCGTCTCCGGAGAAGTGCCTGGCACATCTCTTATAATAAAAGCGCAGAACCCCGCCGAAGCGGGGTCCTGTGCCGTTCTGGTGTGGGCGGTGAGATGATTAGGTGCCGCTGAGAGCCGACGCAATCTGGGAGAAGACTTGGCTGACCTGGGTGCCCAGCAGGGTGAGAATAACGATGACCACGATAGCCACCAGAACGAGGATCAGAGCATACTCCACCAGGCCCTGGCCTTCCTCACGAGGCATGTACAGCATTTTGTTCACCTCCTTTCTTCTTTAAGAGTATTTTATGTTTGCTTTTATGATACCACACCTTCCCCGAGCGTCAATAGGAAGATGGTACTATTTGGGATGCAGCAGGGCGCATTCCGGCGGGTCAGAAACTGCAACGGCTTGCGGAGCGCGGGCCGCCAGGCCTGTCAGTGCAGGCGAACCGCCTGCGCTACGCCCTGGGTATGTAGCGCAGGCCGCCAGGCCTGTCAGTGCAGGCGAACCGCCTGCGCTACGCCCTGGGTATGTAGCGCAGGCCGCCAGGCCGGTCAGTGCAGGCGAACAGCCTGCGCTACGCCCTGTATGGCCCATTGCGGCCACAAGTTTCTGGGTAGCGCAGCGAAGCAACCAGAGCGCTCCGGGGAGGCCGAATTCCCATCGGCGCCCAGGGCGGCGGGAGGGAGCAACCAAACCTGGCCTTAAATGGATGCATATGGGATGGGGTGAGGGCAACCCCCGCCCTGGCGGCGAAGACGGTTGCCTTCCTGAACCGAAGATGCTATACTTATCAACAGGTGCTGATCACCCCTTTTACAGAGAGGCGCGCGATGGAAATCCATCTGACCATCAACGGCATCCCCAGAAGAATCCCTATCGCCCCTGCCGACACCCTGCTGCGGGTCCTGCGCCGGGAGGGGTACTTCAGTGTCAAGCACGGATGCGAGGACGGCACCTGCGGCGTCTGTACCGTTCTGGTGAACGGGGAGCCCCGTTGCAGTTGCATCACTCTGGCTGCGCAGGTGGACGGCGCGGAGGTTCTCACCGTAGAAGGGCTCAGCGGCCCCCAGATGCGCGGCTGGAAGGGGAGCGCACCGCTCCACCCCATCCAGCAGGCTTTCCTGGAGACCGGTGCCTTCCAGAGCGGCTACGAAGCGCCCGCTATGGTCCTGGCGGCCAAAGCGCTCCTGGACCGCAATCCCAACCCCACCGAGGAGGAGGTCCGGGACGCCCTGAGCGGCGTCCTCTCCCGCGAGACCGGCTACGTCAAGCCGGTCCAGGCCGTCCTGCGCGCGGCGGCGTATCTGCGAGGCGAGGAACCACCGCCCCTGGATATGCCGGAGGAGGCCCTCCCGATGCCCCCTGACTTGCTGGCTCCGCCCCAGGAGCCGCCCCTGGACCTGGCAGGCGGGGACAGAGGAGGCCCCCGTACCCTCGTCCTGCCCCGCCTGGTCGTCGCCCCAACAACGGAGGAACTTCGGGTCGTGGGGAAACCGGAGCAGAAGGTAGACGGCCTGAAACTGGTTCAGGGCAAGCCGGTCTTCGCCGCCGACATCCAGATGCCGGGCATGCTCTACGCCAAAATCCTCCGCAGCCCCTACGCCCACGCCCGCATCAAACGGATAGACGTCAGCAAGGCCCGCGCCCTCCCCGGCGTCCACGCCGTCCTCACCTATCAGGACATCCCCCGCGTCGTCTTCTCCACCGCCGGGCAATCGGACCCCATCCCAGGCCCCCTGGACTTCGTCAGCCTGGATTCTAAGGTGCGCTACGTGGGCGACCGGGTGGCGGCGGTGGCGGCGGAGACCCCCGAAATCGCCGAGGAGGCCCTCCGCCTGATTGAGGTGGAGTACGAAGTCCTCCCGGCCGTCCTGGACCCGCGTGATGCCATGAAACCCGGAGCGCCGATTATCCACGACGAGCCCGATTACGTCCCCTTCGGCGAAAGCGACCCCTCCCGCAACCTGGCCGCCCGGATCCGCATAGAACTGGGGGATGTGGACCGCGCGATGGCCGAGGCGGACTTCGTCTTTGAGGGGGAGTACGAGGTCCAGCGGGTGCAGGCTGCGCCTCTGGAACCCTGGACCTGCCTGACCTACTGGGACGAGAACGACCGGCTGGTCATCCGTTCTGCCACCCAGGTCCCCTTCCACACCCGGCGCATCCTGGCCCCGGTGCTGGGCCTGCCGGAGAAGCGCATCCGGGTGATCAAGCCCCGCATCGGCGGCGGGTTCGGCAACAAGCAGGAAATCTATGAGGACATCTGTGCCCATCTGACCATCGCCACGGGCCGCCCGGTGCTGATGGAATACACCCGCGAGGAACAGTTCGCCGCCAGCACCACCCGCCATTCTATGATTTTCAAGATGCGGACCGGGGTCAAGAAGGACGGGACGATCATCGCCAACGAGATGATTGTCCTCTCCGACACCGGAGCCTATGGTGACCACGCCCTGACCGTCACCGGCAATACGGGCCACAAGGCCATGTCCCTCTACGATGTCCCCAACATCCGCTTCTGGGCCGACATCGTCTACACCAACCGGGTCCCCTCGGGCGCGTTCCGGGGCTACGGCGTCCCCCAGGGCTTCCTCCCGCTGGAGGTCCATATGGAACGCATCTGCCGGGCGATGGGCTGGGACCCGCTGGAGTTCCGGCTGAAGAACGCGGTCAAACCGGGCGCGGAGCACCCGATGAGCAAGGTCTGGAGCGAGGGACGGGAGGCCCATGGCGAGGTCATCCACACCTGCGCGCTGGCGGAGGCGGCGGCGATGGGTGCAGCCGCTTTCGGCTGGCGTCCGGGGGACTACCGCACCGTCCCCGGCAAGCCCCACCTGCGCCGGGGCCACGGCGTCGCCTTCGTGATGCAGGGGACCGCCATCCCCTATCTGGACATGGGTTCGGCCATCATCAAGATGAACGATGATGGCTCCTTCAACCTGATGATCGGCGCCACCGACCTGGGGACCGGCGCGGACACCGTCCTGGCCCAGATGGCGGCGGAGGTGCTGGGCTGCGCCGTGGAGGACATCATCGTCTACGCCTCCGACACCGATTTCACTCCCTTTGACAAGGGCGCGTACGCCTCCAGCACCACCTACATCAGCGGCGGCGCGGTGACCCGGGCCGCGCAGCAGGCGGCGGAGCAGATCCGTCAGGTCGCCGGGCGGATGCTGGGGGTCCCGCCGGAGGTCATCGCGCTGCGGGACCGGGCCGCCTGGGCCCCCGATGGCCGCTCTGTCACCCTGCGGGAGGTGGCGCTGGAATCGCTCCACCACACCGACCAGTTCCAGATTATGGGGACGGCCTCCTTCGTGAGCCCCTACAGTCCCCCGCCCTTCGGTGCCCAGTTCGCCGAGGTGCTGGTGGATACGGAGACCGGTCAGGTGACGGTGGAGCGGCTGCTGATGGCGCTGGACTGCGGGAAAATCGTCAACCCCCTCACCGCCAGCGGGCAGGTGGAGGGCGGAATGACCCAGGCGCTGGGCTACGGTGTCTCCGAGGAACTGGTCTTTGACGAACAGGGCCGCATCGTGAATCCTCGCTTTGACGATTACCGCATCTTCCGGGCCGACGAGATGCCCGAACTGCGGGTGCTTTTCGTGGAGACCTGGGAGCCCACCCATCCCTTCGGGGTCAAGGCGGTGGCGGAGATTCCGATGGACGGGGTGGCGCCGGCGGTGGTCAACGCCGTCTACGACGCGGTGGGCGTATCCATCCCGCGCATCCCCCTCACCCCGGAGCGGGTCTGGCGGGCGCTGCAGGCCCGTTCGTAGTTAGAACGTTCGGCGTTCGTAGTGAGCCATGAAGCATTAGCGGAGTGGCGTCTACGGCACTCCCCTTCGTTCCGTGCCTGACTACAAACGGTTCGTAGTGAGCCACGAAGCGCAGCGGAGTGGCGTTTGTAGTCAGCCACGGAGCATTAGCGGAGTGGCGTTTACGGCACTTCACTTCGTTCCGTGCCTGACTACGAACGGTGGCGTTTGTAGTGAGCCACGAAGCGCAAGCGGAGTGGCGTCTACGGCACTCCCCTTCGCTCCGTGCCTGACTACGAACGACGAACGGAGGGAGGTAACCGTTGCGACGAACCCGACGCCGAGACTGGTCTCTCCTCATCGTCATCATCATCGGTGTGTTGCTGGCCCTGCTGGGCTGGCAATGGCTGCGGTTCCGGGCCGACCGGCGGTTCTTGCCCCCGAACGTCTCCATTGCGGGGATGGACGCGTCCGGAATGACGGT
>CALDFY010000307.1 GCA_937942115.1 uncultured Anaerolineae bacterium
TTGCGGCGGCCGAAGGCCGCCGCAAAACCCTTCCCCTTCCCCCCTCCCCCAAGCGCAGCGATGGGGGAGGGGGGATAAAGGGGGGTGGGGGCAAATGTTCGCACCATTAGGCGAAAAGCCCCTGGCTCCGATGCGAAGCCCCCTTCAGGGGCTTCCGGATAGCCCGTCAGGGCTTTGGTATCTGAGCCTGCCGCTTCAGCGGCGGGCGGAAGTGGGCATCCCAGCCATCGGGGTAGGTAGTTACTCTGTTGCAGAGGTAGAGGCCGAACTGGCGCAGATAGGAGCCGAAGACTAACCGGGTATGTATGAAGTCCGCATCGCCGACCAGGTGCTGAAACGCCTGAAGCGCCTCCCGCCCAAGCACCGCCGCCCGGTCTGGGAACGCATTAAGGCCCTGCAGGAGAATCCCCGTCCCCAGGACTTCCGACAACTCCGGGGAGTCCAGGGCTATCGGATTACCGTCGGCGAGTATAGGTACTCTATACCATAGACGACGACACCCGCATAGTGACTGTCTATCTGTTGTTCCAGCGGGGAGAGGGGTATCCGCACTGATCTACTATGCGCTCCCTGGGAAAATTCCTGCTCTTGCTTCTGGCCTTTCTGGTGGCAGTCGGAGCGGTGGGGGCCCATCTCCTCCTCGCCGACCTCCCTTCCCCCCACACCCTCTACGAGCACCAGACCGGCGCCTCCTCCCGCATCCTGGACCGGCACGGCCGTCTGCTCTACGAAATCGCCGACCCCCACGCCGGGCGCCACGTCCCGGTGCCGCTGGAGGAGATCCCCCTCTCCTGCCGCCAGGCCACCATCGCCACGGAGGACGCCGACTTCTACACCAACCCCGGTGTGGACCTCCGGGGCATCCTGCGCGCGGTCTGGATCAACCTCCGGGGCGGCGAGGTGCTGGCCGGAGGCTCCACCATCACCCAGCAGGTCGCCCGCAACCTCCTCCTCTCCCCTCAGGAACGGAGCCAGCGGACCCTCCTGCGCAAACTCCGGGAGTCCATCCTCGCCTGGCGCATCGCTCGGACCTTCACCAAAGACGAGGTCCTGGCCCTTTACCTGAACGAAGTCTATTACGGCAACCTGGCCTACGGCATAGAGGCCGCCGCGCGGACGTACTTCGGCAAGAGCGTCCGGGAACTGAGCCTGGCGGAGTGTGCGCTCCTGGCCGGCCTCCCCCAGTCCCCTGCCTACTACGACCCGCTGACGGACCCCGACCGGGCTCGGAGGCGGCAGCAGGTGGTGCTGAGGTTGATGACCGAACAGGGGTATATCACCCCGGAGCAGGCAGAACTGGCCGCCCGGGAGCGGCTCCACTTCGCCGCTACCCCTTTCCCCATTGAGGCCCCCCACTTCGTGATGTACGTCTGGGCCTGGCTGGAGCGGGAGTTCGGCGCCGAAGCCCTCTACACCGAGGGGCTGGTCGTCACGACCACGCTGGACCTGGACCTCCAGCACACGGCCGAGGAGGCCGTCCGGCGGCACCTGGCGCGCCTTTCCCAGGCCAGCGAGGAGAGCGGCCTGCGGGAGGTGAACAACGCCGCGCTGGTGGCGCTGGACCCGCAGACCGGCGCGATTCTGGCGATGGTCGGCAGTCCCGACTATTTCAACCCGGCCATAGACGGGGCGGTGAACGCGGCGCTGGCCCTCCGGCAGCCCGGCTCCGCCATCAAGCCCCTCACCTACGCGGCCGCGTTCAGTCCTCACCCCTCCCCTCTCCTGACCGAAGGTCAGGAGAAGGGAGGGGGCGGGGGGTGGAGTGAGGCCCTGACCCCCGCCTCGGTCATCCTGGACGTCCGCACGGCCTTCCCCACCCGCGAGGGGCTCCCCTACGTCCCGGAGAACTACGACCACCGGTTTCACGGGCCGGTCTCGGCGCGGGAGGCGCTGGCCCAGTCCCTCAACGTCCCCGCCGTCCGGGTGCTGCAGATGATCGGGGTGGATCGGCTGGTCACCCTGGCGGCAGACCTGGGGATGACCTCCTTCGGGACGGGGGAGCGGTTCGGGCTGGCATTGACGCTGGGGGGCGGCGAGGTGCGGCTGCTGGAACTGACCGCCGCGTACGCGGCCTTCGCCAACGGCGGACGGCGGGTGGAGCCCTTCGGTGTGCTGGAGGTGCGGGACGCCCGGGGGCATCTGCGCTACCAGGCCCGGCCGGTCCCCGGCCCGCAGGTGCTGGACCCTCGCGTCGCTTATCTCATCACCGACATTCTCTCCGACGAGAAGGCCCGCGCCCCGGCCTTCGGCACGGGCAGCGTCCTCAACCTCTCCCGTCCGGCGGCGGTCAAAACCGGCACCTCCTCCGACTGGCGGGATAACTGGACAGTGGGATACACGCCGCAGTTGGTGACGGGGGTCTGGGTGGGGAACGCCGACGGGCGGCCCATGCGGGACGTCTCCGGGGTGGAGGGGGCCGGCCCCATCTGGCGCGACGTGATGGAACGGGCCCTGCGGGGGCAACCGGTCGTCCCCTTCGCCGAACCGCCGGGTTTGGAGCGGGTGCGGGTCTGCGTCCCTTCGGGCCTTCTGCCGACCCCCCTCTGCCCGCGCACGCGCGAGGAACTCTTCATCGCCGGCACCGCCCCGACGGAGCCGGATAACTGGTATCAACTCTTCCGGATAGACCGCGCCACCGGGCTTCCGGCCGGGCCCGAGACGCCGCCGGAGCGAGTGGAGGAGCGGGTCTTCATCGTCCCGCCGGCGGAGGCCTGGGAGTGGGCCCGGGCCAACAACTGGCCTTTGCCCCCGGAGACGGCGCGCCGCTGCGCTCCGTGCCTTACTACGGGCGAGACGGCACTCCGCTGCGCTCCGTGCCTCACTACCGGTAGTGAGCGACGAAGCGAAGCGGCGTTGCGTTCATCCGACCCGCCCCTGGTTATCACCCACCCCGATAACGGCACCATCTACCGTCTCTCCCCCGTCGTGCCGGAGGCCTATCAGGCCATCCGGGTGGCGGTCCGCCCGGCGGACGGCGTGCGGGTGGCGGAGGTGACGCTCTACGCGGACGGGCATCCGCTGGCGACCTTCACGGCGGCACAGGCCAACGGCCTGCGCTACGAGGTGCTCTGGACCCTTCAGGCGGGCGAGCACACCTTCCTGGCTGTAGGGCGAGACGAAAACGGGCGCCCCCTTCGGAGCGCCCCGGTCTCTATCCGTGTCTATCCCCCGTAGGAGTTCTCCCACGGAGACACAGAGACACAGGGATTTTTCGCAACTACTACGCCGGGGGCTAAAAGCCCAATGACCCCCTCCCCCATCGCTGCGCTTGGGGGAGGGGCCGAGGGTGGCTGACAAGTGTAGGTTTTTCGGGGAGCGGGGGATGCCCATTCCGGCCCTCACCCCACCCCTTACCCCTCCCCTCCCCCGACCCCTCCCCTCTCCCGAACTGCGTTCGGGAGAGGGGAGGGAAGAAAGGAGGGGGATTTTTG
>CALDFY010000308.1 GCA_937942115.1 uncultured Anaerolineae bacterium
ACGGTCGGGCTCAGAACGCCAAGCCCTGCTATCCTTGAGCTCCGGAGGGGTTTTGTAGAATGAGCAGGGCTTTTAAAGTTCTAACGTACTGATAAAAACTTAACACCTGATACCGACGAGGGGTGGCCGCTTTTGCCCCCACCCCCCTTTGTCCCCCTGACAAGTGTGGGTTTTTCGGGAAGCGGGGGATGCCCATTCCGGCCCTCATCCCACCCCTTACCCCCATAGGCGTTAACTTAAGGCTGGCTTCGGCTCTTCGCTTCCCGCCGCCTCGGGCGCCGATGGGAAATCGGCCTCCCCTGGGGGCAACCGCGAGGGTTGCCCCTACGCTTCGCGCCGGGCGTCAACCGCGTTGACGCCCTTCTCCGGAGGTCGGCGAAGGCCGACCTGGTTGCGAACGAAGTGAAGGGACCCGGCCGAAGGCCCAAAGAGGCTGGCTTCGGTCAGCGCCCGAGGCGGCGACCCAATTGGCGCAGCCCCTTAAGTTAATGCATATGGGGGGTGAGGGGCAAAGAAGCCCGCCCCCCCAGAACGAGGGGGGCGCAAAAAACCTACACTTGTGAGGGGGCTGGGGGAGGGATAAGGCCAGCGCGCCGAAAGAGGGCGGAGGTGGGCATCCTACCCATCGGGGTAGGTAGTTGCCAAGTGCCCCCATCGCCGATTTGCAATTCCGGCTAAACGCGGTAGAATGTTTTATTTGACAGGAGAACCCATGACCTACCGGGAAGCCATAGAATACCTTCACAGCCTGACCGACTACGAGAAACGGCGGATTGAACGCTATTCGCCGGAGACGCTGGACCTTTCCCGCGTGGAGCGGCTGCTGGATATGGTGGGGAATCCCCACCGCCTCTACCCGTCCGTCCACGTGGCGGGGACGAAGGGGAAGGGCTCCACTTCGGCGATGATAGAGTCGGTCCTGCGCGCGGCCGGGTACCGCACCGGCTTCTACACCTCCCCTCACCTCCACACCTTCCGCGAGCGCATCCGCATCGGCGCCGACCTGATCTCCCGTCAGGACGTTGTCGCGCTGGTGGAAGAATTCCGCCCGCTCATCGCCCGCGTCCCGGGCATCACTACCTTTGAAGCCATCACCGCCATCGCCTTCACCTACTTCGCCCGCCAGAAGATAGACGTCCTGGTCGCCGAGGTCGGCCTGGGCGGACGGCTGGACGCCACCAACGTCCTCCGCCCGGAGGTGGCGGTCATCACTTCCCTCAGCCTGGACCACACCTACTTGCTGGGGAACACCCTGCCGGAGATTGCGGCGGAGAAGGCCGGGATTATCAAGGACGGCATCCCCGTCGTCACCGCGCCGCAGCGCCCGGAGGCGCTGGCGGTCATAGAGGAGACGGCGCGCGCCCGCCACGCCTCCCTCACGGTGGTGGGGCGGGATTGGGTCTGGGAGCCCGGTCCCTTTGACCTGACGGGGCAGTCCTTCCAATTTCGTAGCGCAAGATTTATCTTGCGCCACGAATTGGAAGGAGCCTACTGGATTCCCCTGCTGGGTCGTCACCAACTGGAAAACGGGGCCACGGCCCTGGCCGCGCTCCAGATTCTCCTGGAACGGGGCTTCCGCCTCTCCCGCGCGGCGGCTCAGGAGGGACTGAAAAACGTGCAATGGCCGGGGCGGCTGGAAATCCTCAGCACCGACCCGCTGGTCGTGGTGGATTGTGCCCACAACCCGTACTCCACCGAAGTCCTGCGGGAGGCGCTCCGGGAGTGGTTTCCGGGCCGCCGCTGGGTGCTTATCTTCGGCGCGTCGGCGGATAAGGACATCCCCGGAATGCTGCGGACGCTTCTGCCGATTGCCGACTACCTCATCGTCACCCGCTCCGACCACCCCCGCTCCGCCACCCCGGTGGAACTGGCGGACATCGCCGCGTCCGTCGGCGGCGGGGCGGAGATCGCCGTCAACATCCGGCGCGCGCTCCAGCGGGCCCTGACGCTCCTGAAGCCGGATACCGGCATCCTGGTCACCGGCTCCATCTTTCTGGTCGCCGAGGCCCGGGAGGAATGGGCCGAACACAACGGCCAACCCGTCCCCGAAAACGACCGGACGGACTAATACGGAGTACGGAATACGGAGTACGAATATGAACCGCGATTGGGCCGAATGGTGGACCCAGATGGGCTGGTCACAGCCCGGCTTTTTCCCATATTTTGACCAGTACGAAGAAGAGGAATACCCTGAGGAGCAGACGGAGGAGATCATTGAGGGGCCGCTCCTGCCCCTGCGGGACATGGTCTTTTTCCCGCGCATGGTCGCCCCGCTGGTGGTGGCTCGACCGGAGTCTATGGAAGCGGTGGAGGTGGCGCTGGAACTGGATGAGCCCCTCATCGCCGTCGCCCAGCGGAACCCGCAGGTAGAAGAGGTGGGGCCGGAAGACCTCTACAACTTCGGCACCGACATCATCATCGGGCGCATGCTCCGCATGCCCGACGGCACCCTCAGCATCCTGGCCCAGGGCCACCAGCGGGTGCAGATTCTGGAATACGTCCACCTGGAGCCGTATATCCGCGTCCGCGCCATGCCCATCGTGGAGCCCACCGAGCGCTCCCGGATGACCGAAGCGCTGATGCGGGCTGTCCTCAACCTCTTTGAGCGGGTCGTCCAGTTGAGCCACAATCTGCCCGAAGACCTCTACGTCTTTGCGCTGAACATCCGGGAGCCGGGCTGGCTGGCGGACCTCATCGCCCAGAGCATCAACCTGGATACCGCGCAGCGGCAGGAAGTCCTGGAGACGCTGGACCCCACCGCCCGCCTGCAACGGGTCAACGTCCTGCTGGCGAAAGAACTGGACGTCCTGGAACTGGAAGATAAAATCCACTCCCAGGTTCAGCAGGAGGTGGACCGCTCTCAGCGGGAGTACTTCCTGCGGGAGCAGATGAAGGCCATCCAGACGGAACTGGGGGAGACGGATACCTTCACCCAGGAGATCAACCAGTTACGGGAGCGGATAGAGCAGGCTTCGTTCCCGCCGGAGGTGCGCGCACAGGCGGAGCGGGAACTGGCCCGCCTGGCCGCCATGCCCCCCATGGCCCCCGACGTCGGCATCATCCGCACTTACCTGGACTGGCTGCTGGAACTGCCCTGGGCCGAGGAGACGGAGGACAACCTGGACCTCAACCACGTCGCCGAGGTGCTGGAGTCCTCCCACTACGGCCTGCCGAAGGCCAAAGAGCGCATCTTGGAATACATCGCGGTCAAAAAACTGGCCCCAGAGAAGATGCGCAGCCCGATTCTCTGCTTCGTGGGCCCTCCGGGGACGGGCAAGACCAGCCTGGGGCAGGCCATCGCCAAAGCCCTGGGGCGGAACTTCGTCCGGGTGAGCCTGGGCGGGGTGCGGGACGAGGCGGAGATTCGGGGGCACCGCCGGACGTACATCGGCGCCCTGCCCGGCCGCATCATCCAGACGATGCGGCGCGCTAAGACCATCAACCCCGTCTTTATGCTGGACGAGGTGGACAAACTGGGGCTGGATTTCCGGGGCGACCCGGCAGCGGCACTCCTGGAGGTGCTGGACCCGGAGCAGAACCACGCCTTCTCCGACCACTATCTGGAAGTGCCGTACAACCTCTCCAAAGTCTTCTTTATCACCACGGCCAACACGCTGGACCCGATCCCTCCGGCGCTGCGGGACCGGATGGAGGTGATAGAGTTTCCGTCCTACGTGGAGGAGGAGAAACTGGAGATCGCCCGCCGGTTTCTCATCCCCCGTCAGATAGAGGAGAACGGGTTGAACGGGCACCCCGTCACCTTCACCGATGGGGCGCTGCGGCGCATCATCCGGGAGTACACCTACGAGGGCGGGGTGCGCAACCTGGAGCGGGAGATCGCCAACGTCTGCCGCAAAGCAGCGCGGCGGCTGGCAGAAGGGAAAAAGCCGCTGACCCGGATTACCCCCGCCGATCTGCCCCGCTACCTGGGCCCCCCCCGCTACCCGCGCGACGAGGCGGAGGAGAAGGACGAGGTGGGGCTGGCCATGGGGCTGGCCTGGACCGAGGCGGGCGGCGACCTGATGCCGGTGGAGGTCGCCCTGATGCCCGGCAAGGGCAACCTGACTCTCACCGGCCAACTGGGCGAGGTGATGCAGGAATCGGCCCAGGCGGCGCTCAGTTACGCCCGGTCCCGCTCCAAGGACCTGGGCGTGGCGCCGGACGTCTTTGAGAAGACGGACATCCACATCCACCTGCCGGAGGGGGCCATCCCGAAGGACGGCCCGTCAGCGGGGATCACGATGGCGACAGCCCTCATCTCCGCCCTCACCCACCGCCCCGTCCGGCGGAAGGTCGCGATGACGGGCGAAATCACCCTGCGGGGGCGGGTCCTGCCCGTCGGCGGCATCAAGGAGAAACTGCTGGCGGCCCACCGGGCCGGGATGAAAGAGGTGGTCATCCCCAAACGGAATCAGCCGGACCTGGTGGAGATTCCCCGCAAGGTGATGCGAGAACTGAGGGTGCGGATGGTGGAGCGGATGGACGAGGTACTGGAGGTGGCGCTGCTGCCGCCGCAGCCGCAGGAAGCGCCGGCGCCAGCCCAGCCGAAGGCCCACCGGCCCCGCCGGTCGCGGGCCCGCAAGGGCGAGCGGGTGTCGCCGGAGGCCGGGCCGCCTCCGGCGACCGTTTCCGCCGGTGCAACCCCCCAGGTAGCGCAAGATTTAATCTTGCGCCGCAACAATAACCGCCGGCACCGGGACTCCGGAATCTATCTCCACCGCCGTCCCCTCCGCCCGGAAGGATATGCCGGTGGATTGCCCTCCGTCCAGGTTGAGGGCCACGTCCAGGTCCAGGTCCGACCCCAGCAGCCAGCGGGCCAGCGCGTGGAGCGAGAAGAAGCCGTCCCGCGCGACGATGAACAGAATCCGTCCGCGCCGGTCCTGCGCCACCACCGTCCGGCGGGCGGTGCGGCCATCGTCGGCATCGGGGGGAAACCCCAGGACTCCCCCCGGCCGGATCAGCACCGGGAAGGACTGCACGGCCTCCACCAGAACCTCTGTGGGGTCGTAGGGGCGGGCCACCAGCCAGCGCACCTCCACCCTCCCGCCGGGGAGAACGGCGAACATCCCCCCAAAGCCTGAGTAGGGAGTCCCATACACCCGCCCGTTACTGACCAGGAGGCCGGTAGCGAGGTACTCCGGCGTGAAGTACCCCCCGTTGACCACCAGCAGCGGCGACTCCCCGGCCGCCCTCAGCGCGGAAGCCCACTCCGACACCCGCCGCCCTTCCCCAGGGGTATAGAGGACGCGGAAACGGACCTGTGCCGAGTCCAGCCGTACCAGCGTCACCCGTTCCGTCAGACCCCCTTCCAGCGTCACCCGCATCCGGCGGATTTCGGCCCCGTCCCCTGCCGCCAACCAGCCCGTATCGGGGGGCTCCGGCGTGGAGGTGGGCGGAAGGGTCGGGGTCGCCGTCGGGGTGGGTGTGGGCGTCGGGGCAGAGAGAAACCCACAGGCCAGAGAGAGCATCAGCAAGAGCGTCGCGGCCCCGATGGTCAGGCGATGTGACATTCTGGGCACCTTCTTCGGAATGGGAAACGGGTGAGACTCTCTACGTTCATCTGCGTCCCGACAAAAAGTATGCCCCCAAAACGGGTTTTGGTCAAGGGAGATTGCCGATTGGGGATTCTGGGTTATAATTTTCTGGGAGGAGCGCATATGGAAATCGTCTGGTACGGACTGAACTGCTTTCGGTTGACGGAGCGGGGAATGGCGACCGTCGTCACCGACCCCTATGGGCCGGAGGTCGGGCTGACCCTGCCCCGCCCCAAAGCCGACATTGTCACCGTCAGTCGGGATGTCCCAGAGTGCAACCACACCCGCGCGGTGCGGGGATCGTTCCGGGTGCTGGATACCCCCGGCGAGTACGAAATCGGCGGCGTCTTCATCACCGCCATCCCCGCCTACGCCGACAAGAAGAAGAGCGCCCTGAGCACCATCTTCCACTTTGATTACGACGGCCTGACCGTCTGCCACCTGGGCCACCTGGGGCAGGTGCCGACCCAAGCGCAGGTAGAGGCGCTGGGGACGGTGGACATCCTGCTCATCCCGGTCGGTGGGGACGGCGGACTGACCCCCGCCGAGGCGTCGGAGGTCATCAGCCTGTTGGAGCCAGCCATCGTGGTGCCGATGTGGTACAGAATCCCCGGCCTGACCCTCTCCCTGGGGACGCTCAACCGGTTCCTCAAGCAGATGGGGATGGAAAAGGCGGAGGCCCGGGATTCCCTCAAGGTCACCAAAGGGAATCTCCCCCAGGAGACGGAGGTCGTCGTCCTGGCGCCGAAGCAGGAGTGAGCACTTTTCTACCTACCCGACAGTTTGGAAAGCAGGACGCGGACGAGCGCGGAAAACGCGGAAAAAATCTCCCTTTCGTTCTCACACCAAGACACAAAGGCACAAAGAAAATCGGTAACTACCTACCCTGATGGCTGGGATGCCCCCTTCCGCCCGCCGCTGAAGCGGCAAGCTCAGATACCAACGCCCTGACGGGCTATCCGGAAGCCCCTGAAGGGGGCTTCGCATCGGAGCCAGGGGCTTTTCGCCCGATGGGGCGAACCTTTGCCCCCACCCCCCTTTATCCCATAAGCGTTAACTTAAGGCTGGCTTCGGCTCTCCGCTTCCCGCCGCCCCGGGCGCCGATTGGAAATCGGCCTCCCTGGACGCTTCGCGCCAGGCGTCAACCTGCG
>CALDFY010000309.1 GCA_937942115.1 uncultured Anaerolineae bacterium
CGACCAGATAGGCGATGGTTTTGGGGAGCATCATTGCGCCCAGGACCGGGTACCGCTCCGCGCCCAGGACGGTCACCCAGTAGGTGGCAAAGGAGACAACCAGGCACCAGGCGATGGCTTCCAGCAGGCGGCGGTCCCGCCTCGTTTAACGATTCTTTACCCGGCATACAGGACTTCCCCCTCCTTTAGGATTTCTGCGATGAACTGGTCCCCGATTTCCAACCGATGTGCTATCTCCTGAGGGGTGAGAATGATGGTTTCCAGGGGGATAAAGCGTTGAGGGTCCGAAAGCAAGCGACGCACCGTCACCCATCGGTCAATGAACCGCTCGGATGTCTCTTTGATAATCAACAGGTCAATGTCGCTATCCGCTCGCGGGCTTCCGCGCGCATAAGACCCGAAAAGAATAACCTTTTGGGGAGCGTATCCGGCGACCAGTTTGCGGACGATTTCCTGGATGACCGGGTGCGCTTCCGAGACCATCTCTCTTCCCACCGGATGGGGTGGCGGCCGCCGGGACGGCGGCCGCCACCCTTCGCGACTACTGACGGGCAAATTCTATGATGATCTGGGCCACTTCGGCGCCGACGCGCTCCGTGGCCTCCACGGTGCCCGCACCGACATGGGGAGAGCCGATGACCTGCGGGAGTTCCATCAGCCGCCGGCCCCGGTCCTCCTTCTCGTCCTCAAAGACGTCCAGCGCGGCACCCGCTACTTTCCCGCTGACTATTGCGTCGTAGAGGGCGGCCTCGTCCAGCGTGCCGCCGCGCCCGCAGTTGACGATGTAGACGCCCTTCTTCATCTTCTCAAACTCCGCGCGCCCGATGATGTGGTGGGTTTCGGGCGTCAGCGGGACGTGGAGGGAGATGAAGTCGGAGCGGGCCAGCAACTCGTCCAGCGAGACCTGGGTAGCGCCGGGGACTTCGGTGGGGGTCCGGCGGTAGAAGAGGACGGTCATCCCCAGGGCGGCGGCCTTCTGGGCCACCAGTCGGCCGATGTTGCCGCAGCCCACCAGCCCCAGCGTCTTCCCGGCCAGTTCTATCCCCTTGCTGAACGCCTTCTTCTCCCACTGTCCGGCCTTCATAGAGGCAGTGGCCTGGGGAATCTGGCGGGCCAGCGCGAAGAGATAGCCGATGGTCAGTTCGGCTACGGAGTTGGCGGAAGCCAGCGGGGTGTTGCGCACCTCAATCCCCTTCGCCTGGGCATGCCGGACGTCTATGTTATCCACGCCCACGCCGCCCCGAACGATGAGTTTCAGGTTGGGGGCCTTATCCATCACCGCCGCCGTCACTTTGGTGCGGCTGCGGACGACCATCACGTCGTAGTCGGCGGCGACGGCCTCCAGTTCCTCCGCCGTGATGGTATCCCGGACGTCCACCTCAATCCCGGCCCGGCGCATGGTCTCTACGGCCTCCGGGTCTATGGGGTCGCAGACCAGAACTTTCATGGTTCACCTCCAATGATGCAGGATGCAGGATGCGAGATGCAGGATGCAGGATACAGGATGCAGGATGCAGGATGCAGGCAGGTGCTTTTAGCGAGACCGGTTGACAGGGACAGGGAGACGGGTCTTTGCCCGACCCCGCTGACGTTGCTCCTGGGAGGAGAGGACAAGGGAAGCGATAATCTCATCCAGGAGTTGGAAGCGGTGGCGGAGGACCTCTGGCGAGAGGAAGCGGCGCCCCCGGTAGTACCACCCCCGTGCTTCCCGTGCGGACCCCAGAGCGACGCGTTGAAAGTAGGCATTTTCGGCACCGAACCCGCGTCCGTGTCCTTCCTCCAGGTTCGCGCAGATAGAAGACACGCTGCGGATCAGTTGGGTAGCAATCACCCGCCCGCGCGGGTCTTTCATCATCCGCTCGGTATCCTCCCAGGCCAGGTCAAAGAGAAATAGAGCCTTCGGATAGACCTGGAACTGCCAGAGGGGGTCCTGCCGGATGCTCCCCGGCACCTGGGCTTCCCATTCCTCAAAGTTCTTCCAAGTCGCCATCGTTCTCCTCCGTTGCCACTGTCTCTTGCCTCCTGCCTCTTGCTTCCTGCCTCCTGCCTCTTGCCTCCTGCCTCTTTACAGCCCGAGAATGTCGTTGATCTGCTCCAGCAGCCAGCGGATGTCTTCCACCGTCAGGTCACCCATATGCGCGATGCGGAAGCACTTCTCCTTCAGGTCGCCGTAGCCGTTGGAGATGATGGCGCCCCGCTTGCGCAGTTCTTGGTTCAGCCCCTCCACGCTGATCCCCCGGGTATTGGTGATATTGGTGACGGTGGGGGAGAGGAAACGCTCGTCGGCGAAAAGGGCGAAATACCGGCGGGCCCAGTCCTGCACGATGGAGGCCATCTCCTGGTGGCGCTGCCAGCGGTTCTCCAGCCCCTCGGCCAGGATGTCGTCCATCTGCTTGTTCAGCGCCTGGATGAGGCTGATGGCCGGCGTCGCCGGGGTCTGGCCTTTGTCGTACCGCTTGTCCATCTGGGCGTAGGCGAAATAGTGGCCGGGGTACTTGACCTGCTTGGCCCGCTCCCGTGCCCGGTCGCTGACGGCGCAGACGGTCAGGCCCGGCGGCAGGGCGAAGCACTTCTGCACCCCCGCGAAGCAGACGTCCAGCCCCCAGGCGTCAAACTCAATCTTCACCCCGGCCATACAACTGACCGCGTCCACCAGAATCAGCACGTCCGGATACTTCTGGCGGACCAGCGCGGCGATTTCCTTCACCGGGTTCATCACGCCGGTGGCCGTCTCGTTCATCGTGATGGTGATGGCGTCGTAGTCCCCTTTGGAGAGGGCCTCGTCCACCATTTCCGGGGTGATTCCCTGCCCCAGGGGGACTTCAATCTTTTCCGAGGGGATGCCGTTCTGAAGGCCAATCTCGTACCAGCGCTGGGAGAAGGCGCCGCAGACGGTGAAGAGGATGGGCTTGCCGGTAGAGGCCTGCCGGATGGAGCCCTCCATCACGCCGGTGGAGGAAGAGGCGTAGAGGTAGACGCGCTGCTGGGTGTAGAGGAGTTGCTGGAGTTTGGGAGTGACTTCCAGTTGCAGTTTGGAGTATTCCGGGGCCCGGTGGCCGATCATCGGCACGGTCTGCGCTTCCAGAATCTCCTTGCGGACATGGGTCGGCCCGGGGATAAAGAGTTTCGGGTACATCGGTTCACCTCCTCAGATGCTGTGGAAATGGGTGGTCAAGTGCCAACGACGAAGTCGCAGGGACTTCGCGTTGCTGCTTCTGACTTGATTGTAGTGAAGCCGCAAGAAAAGTCAAGTGGGCGAGCGCGGTGTTACCGTATCAGTGCCCGCACGGCCTCGGCGCTCTCCTGTTGCAGCGCGGCCCGGGCGATCTGGTCGGCTTCTTCCCTCGTCAGGGAGCGGATCATCCCTTTGGCCTGCGGGATGGCCGTCGGACTCATGCTGAACTCGTCCAGGCCCAATCCCAGCAGAATGGGGATAGCGGCAGGGTCTCCGGCCAGTTCCCCGCAGAGGGAGACCCACTTCCCGCGGACGTGGGCGGCGGCGATGACATCCCGGATCAGCCGCAGGACGGCGGGGTGGAGCGCATCCGCCAGCGGGGCGACGGCCGCATGGGTCCGGTCGGCGGCCATCACGTACTGGCTCAGGTCGTTGGTGCCGATGGAGAAGAAGTCCACCTCTTCGGCCAGATGGTCGGCCATCAGCGCGGCGGAGGGGACTTCCACCATGATGCCGATGGCGACGTCGGCAGTCGGGTAGCCTTCGGCTTGCAGTTCCGCGCGGCATTCCTCCAGCACTGCCCGCGCGGCCCGCACTTCCGCGACGGTCGTCACCATGGGGAACATGACTTTGAGGTTATGGCCCACGCCCGCCCGCAGCGCGGCCCGTAACTGGGGGCGGAACATCTCCGGGCGGGTCAGGAAGAGGCGGATGGCGCGCAGCCCCAGGGCGGGGTTCCGTTCCGGGGGCAGTTCCAGGCCGGGCAACCGCTTGTCGCCGCCCACGTCCAGCGTCCGCAGGACGACGGGGCGGTCGCCGAAGAGTTCCAGGATGGCCCGATAGGAGTGGTACTGTTCTTCTTCACCGGGGAGGGTGGGACGGCCCAGGTAGAGGAATTCGGTGCGGAGCAGGCCGATGCCGTCGGCGCCGACCTCCCGGGCCAGCCGGGCCTCCTCCAGGGTGCCCACGTTGGCGGCGACGACGACCCGATGGCCGTTGCGGGTGACGGCGGGGCCGCCCCGCGCGCGCCTGGTAGAGACCCAGGGTCTGCGGGTCCGGATCCACCCAGAGCAGGCCCGCGCCGCCGTCCAGCACCACCGTCGTGCCGGAGGGGATTTGCAGCACCCCCGGGCCGATGCCAACGACGGCGGGCAGGCCCAGCGCCCGGGCCAGCAGGGCCACGTGGGAAGTGGCCCCCCCCTCCGCCGTGCAGAGGCCCAGGACCCGGGCACGCTCCAGGGAGAGAATGTCCGATGGCATCAGGTCGTGGGCCAGGATGACGGAGGGAACCGGGGGGACGGCATCCGGGCACGGGCTGATGCCCAGGAGGATGCACAGGAGGCGGCTGGTGACGTCCCGCACGTCCGCCGCGCGGGCCCGGAGATACTCACTGGGCACCGCCTCCAGCATGTGCACGTACAGGCCGGAGGCGTCGCTCAGGGCGGCTTCGGCGTTGACCCCCTGCTCTTCCAGTGCGGCCCGCACCCGGGTCAGCAGTTCGGGGTCTTCCAGCATGAGCATCTGGGCCTGGAAGATGGCGGCGGCGTCGCTGCCCAGGTCTTTTTCGGCTTGAAGGGCCATCTCCGCCAGTTGGGCCCGGGCGGTCTCCACGGCGTTCTGGAATCGCTGCCATTCCGCGCCGGAGTCCTCTGCCGGGCGGCGGTCAAACCGGAGGTCGGCCCGGCGGAACGGGAAGGCCGGGCCGATGGCGATGCCCCCCGACGCAGCGACGCCGCGCAGGGCCTGGCCGGAGGGGCTGTGGTTGGGTGGGTGGCTCACTGTCATCACCTGCGGGGCGGCGAAACTCCGCCCGCCTCCATCGGGGCGGGCGGAGTTTCGCGAATGTCGGTTGATTCCCAGCGAATTATACTGCGGGTTGGGCTGGTGAGCAAATTTGGACCTGTCAGGTTATGGATGGATGTTCCTCCATGAATTCGGACGGGGTGAGAACGGGGAGCCTCGTCTTATTACGGAAGTGGCGAGCATTCCATGTCACGAAGGCCTCCACGTCGGGTACTCGCTCTGCAAGGCTGAGGATCAAAGCATCCAGGAAAGCCATCCGTTGAGACTGCATCTTGGCCAGGGGCCGGTCGTATATTTCTTCTCTGAAGAAGATTCGGGCGGTTTGCTCTCTTGTCGCAGGCCATATCACGGTCAACCCGTAGGCTTCCTGGAGCCAGAGCCGCCACTGGGTCAGTTGTTCCGGGGGGAGGTTAAAAGAGAGCTGACCCAGAATCTCCATTAAATTATAAATGGTTATAGCCGGCTCTCTCGGCCGTACCGCGCGTAGAAACTCGGCATTGATTGGATAGCGGGCATCCCGATGGAAGGCGAACTCCAGCAGGAAGACATCCGTATCTATAATGACCACGAGCGACCCCGAAGAGAGTACATCAATTCATCCAGCGGAATGGGTGGTTCAAGGGAGTTTAATGCGGACTGGATATTTTCGGCCATTGCCTGTCCCTGAGCGACAAGGCTCATATCACCCGATGGGGTGTCTAAAAGCACATCGTTGTAGGGTTGCGGCTCTCTCTCCCATAGCCGCGCTTGCAGGCGGGCAATCTCAGAGACAGGTACGCGCCGATACCGGCTTCCCGGCAGCCGCACCAGACGAATGATTCCCCGGCGCTCCCAGTTGCGGATAGTCTGCTCGTGCACACTCAGCGCGCGGGCGGCCTCCTTCAGCGAAACCAGGGTTTGCTCTTTCGCCATCGCCCTTTTCCTGGGGTAGAAGTGTTAAATATTTTAGCACATTTATCAACATTTGCAAACACGAAGAGACCGTAACTACTACCCCGATGGCTGGGATGCCCACTTCCGCCCGCCGCTGAAGCGGCAGGCTCAGATACCAAAGCCCTGACGGGCTATCCGGAAGCCCCCGGAAGGGGCTTCGCATCGGAGCCAGGGGCTTTTCGCCCAATGGTGCAAACATTTGCCTCCACCCCCCTTTATCCCCCCTCCCCCATCGGCGGCGCTTGGGGGAGGGGGGAAGGGGAAGGGTTTTGCGGCAGCCTTCGGCCGCCGCAAAACCCCGCCCTCACCCCCTGACAAGTGTAGGTTTTTCGGGGAGCGGGGGATGTCCATTCCAGCCCTCACCCCACCCCTTACCCCTCCCCTCTCCCGCTCGCCTTTCGGCGGCAGAGGCCTCACCCCACCCCCGACCCCTCCCCTCTCCCGAACGAAGTTC
>CALDFY010000310.1 GCA_937942115.1 uncultured Anaerolineae bacterium
CAGGATGCCCGATTTGTCAAGTTTCAGGGAAGCGACCAGCCACCGCCCGGACTACCTGGAAACCGGAGTCCGTAAAAAGGGCTTGGCGCAGCACCTGTGGTAAGGAACAAATCGGGCCGGGAAGCCGTTACTCCCTCCCCATCAGCCGCCGCAGCAGGGCCATCTTGCCCTCGTGGACGGTCTCCCAGTCGTCCAGAAGCACCCCACCGGTGTCGCCGGAATTAGGGTTGAGGGCCCAGTAGAACCAAATGCGGATGGACTTCGCCAGCAGGTAATCGGCGAAGGCGTCCTGCCAGACCCGGTCGTCCCCCTCATACCGGCCCCCGAACTCGCCAATGCCCAGAGGATACGTCCCCGCCATCCAGCCGAAGTGGGCCTCCCAGATAACGGGCATGTTGGACGGGAAGTCCGGCGCGTCAAAATAGGGCTGACGGTAAACACTGGGACCGTAGGTGTGAGGGAGGTAGAGGATGCGCTCGGCCCGTTCCGGGGCAATCTCCACATCCCGGTCGGCCAGGTTCTCCCCCCAGAAAGCGGGCCAGCCGCCATTTGGGGACGCGTTGCCCACACCCTCCACGATCACCAGGAGGGAGGGGTTGACCGAAAGGACGGCCTCCGCTCCCTCCCGCGCCAGTCCTCTCCACTCCCTCCAGGTCAGCGCATACGGCTCGTTGCAGAGGTCAATCCCGAAGACGTCGGGGAATTCCCGGGAGAGTTCGGCCATCCGGCGCAGGTCCGCCAGCCAGTCCGCTTTGGAGTACCCGTCCCCGAAGGGCCGGCCGGGAAGGTTGCCGCCGATGCGATCCGGGGAGTACGTGTGGAAGTCCAGGAGGACATACAGGCCCGCCTTCCGGGCCTCGTCCAGGACGTACCGGAGCCCTTCGGACGCGTCGGCGGGGTATCCGGCGCTCTGGGCCCAGGAAGGGGTGGGACGGCCCGGGGTCAGGACCTGGGGAGAGAGGGGCAGCCGGAGCGCGGTGAACCCCAAATCCCGCATCTGGGCCAGGAAATCCGCTACCGTCCGACCGGTCCAGAGGCCGTGGGGGGCCCGGTCCGGGGTCTCCAGGCCGAACCAGTTGATGCCGTAGAGGGGTACCGGCTCGTCGCCCCGGAAGACGCCCTGCGGGGTGGCCCGGTACAAAGAGGGCGCGGGGGGCCGGACACCCGGCGTCGGAGAGGGCGCCGGGGTTCTCAGGCCCGCACAGCCGGCAACCAGAAGGGCCTGCAGAACAAAGAGTAGAATCCATGCCTGATTCCGGAGCATGTCGTGCCTCCCTCCGCCTGTACAGGCGCGGCGGCGCTCTCACCCCTCCTTCAGCGGCTGCGCCGCTGGGGGAGGGGTGAGGAACAGGCCTGGTCCACAATCCGCTGCACTGCCGCGTAGACGTCCCGCAGCGGGATGCCCCGCTCCCGGGCGATGCGGGCGCAGTCCTCATACTCCGGCGATACGGCCACTTTCCGCCCGTCCAGCCACTTCTCCTTCACCCGCACCGTCCCCCATTCCGTCTCCACCGACGCCTCCCGCCGTTCGGCGACGACGCGCTCCACCCATCGCCGCCGCACGCCCAGCGTCGGCGTCTCCCGCAGGATGACAGCCGTCAGCGCGTCCGCCCCCTCTGGCCGGACCAGCGCGGAGAGCACCACCCCGGGGCGGTTCTTCTTCATCTGGACAGGCGTAAACCAGACGTCCAGCGCGCCGGCCGCGAAGAGCCGCTCCATTGCGTAGCCCAGAACTTCGCCGGTCGCGTCATCCAGGTTGCACTCCAGCAGGCAGACGGTCTCCTGAGCGAGGGTCTCCTCGGCATCTCCCAGCCAGGCCCGCACCGCGTTGGGCCAGGGGAACTCCTTCTCGCCAAAGCCGTAGCCGACGGCGCGCACCCGCATAGGGGGCTGGGCAAAGGCCGCCAGTTCGGCCAGTATTGCGGCGGCAGTGGGGGTGAGGATTTCCGTCTGCGCGGGATGGGGGCGGATCGGCGCGCCGACTTCCGCCAGCAGCGCGGCCGTCGCCGGGGCCGGCACCGGCAGCGGCCCGTGCTCCGTCTGGACAAATCCGCTCCCCAGCGGAACCGGGGACGCATAGACCCGCTCCACGCCCAGATACTCCAGCCCGACGACAAACCCCACCACGTCCACCAGCGTATCCACCGCGCCGATTTCGTGGAAGTGGACCTCGTCTCCGGGGATATTGTGGACGCGCGCTTCGGCCCGGGCCAGCCGCTCCAGGACCGCCCGGCTCCGGTCCCGCACCGTCGGGGGTAGACGGCTCCCCTCCAGCAGGCGCCGGACATCGGGCAGGTGGCGCGCGGGGTGAGCCCCGGCCAGGTCACGGACCCGCAGACGGGTGCCGGAGATGCCGCTGCGCACCTGCCGCTCCGCCTCCAGTTCGTAGCCGGAGAGGTCCATTTTCCGGAGTTCGGCCCGCAGGACATCCGGCGGCAACCCCAGGTCTATCAGCGCGCCCAGGAGCATATCCCCGGCCGCGCCGGAGAAGAGGTCAAGGTAGAGGATGGTGGGCATCAGCGTGAAATGTGAAACGGGAAACGGGAAACGGGAAACGGGGTTAGCGACCGGTGGCACGCGCCATTGCCGCCCGGTTGGCGATGAGGGCGGCGACGGCCCCGGCGCCGACGCCGTTATCTATGTTCACCACGGCCAGGCCCGGGGCACAGGTCTGGAGCATGGAGTAGAGGGCGGCCACACCGCCTCCGCCCAGGCCGTACCCCACCGAGGTCGGCAGGCCGATGACGGGGACGTCCGCCAGTCCCGCCACCACCGAGGGGAGCGCGCCGTCCATTCCGGCGGCGACGATGATCACATCTACCCGCACCTCATCCAGCATCATCCGCAGCGGCTCCGCCAGCCGGTGGATGCCGGCGACGCCGACGTCGTAGGCGGTGTAGACCTCACAGCCCATTTCCCGGCAGACCAGCGCGGCCTCTTCGGCGACAGGGATGTCGGACGTGCCGGCGGTGATGATGCCCACGCGTCCGCCGGTCTGCGGCGGCCGGGCCCCGGGGCGGCGCAGGACGGCGGCGCGCGCCGGAGCGACCCACTCCACTTCGGCCTGACCCTCAAACTCCTGGCGCAGGCGCGCCGCCAGTTCCGGCCCCACCCGGCTGAGGATGGCCCGTCCCGTGCGCTCCAGAAAGGCGCGGGCGATCGCCACCGCTTCGTCAGGGGATTTCCGGTCCGCCAGAATCACCTCGGGCACGCCCTTGCGAAGGGCGCGGTCAAAATCGGGTTGGGCGAAAGGGAGCATCACTCCGTATTCCGTACTGCGGATTCCGGGGGGTTGAGGCTTCCGGAGCGGAAACCCTCCAGGTCCAGGGTCACGTACCGGTAGCCCAGTTCCCGCAGGCGACGGGCGACCTCCCGGCGGGCCGACAGCGCGGCCAGGCGGGGGATGTCTTCTTCTGGGACTTCCAGACGGGCCAGGGGGAAGTGGTCGCGCACCCGGACCTGGCGCAGGCCCCACTCCCGGCGCAGAAACTCCTCGGCGGCGTCCACCCGCGCCAGCGCCTCCGCTGTCAGCGGGACGCCGTAGGGGATACGGGATGCCAGACAGGCCATAGAGGGGAGGTCGGCCGTGGGCAGGCCCAACTGACGGGAGAGTTCCCGGATTTCCGCTTTGGTCAGGCCCGCCTCCAGGAGCGGCGCGCGCACGCCCAGTTCCTCCGCCGCGCGCATACCGGGACGGTAGTCCTGGAGGTCATCGGCGTTCGCTCCGTGGACCAGTACAGATAGCCCCTCCGCGCGGACGATCTCCAGCAGTCGCCCGAATACGGCCTTCTTGCAGTGGTAACAGCGGTCGGGGCGGTTGGCAGTGATGTCCGGATGGGCCAGGGCCGGAAAGGGCATCTGGACGTGGCGCACGCCCAGGGCGCGGGCCAATTCCGCCGCCCGCTCCCGTTCGGCCGCCGGGGTCAGTTCAGAGAGGACGGTCAGCGCCAGGACCCGCTCCGGCCCCAGCACGTCCCGGCAGAGGGCCAGGAGCAGGGTGCTATCGGTGCCGCCGGAAAAGGCCACGCCCACACTCCCCAGGTCGGCGATGATCTGGCGAAGGCGAGGAAAGGATAGTGGCTCCAAGCGTGTTCCTCTCACGTTTTCTCTACAGGAAGCACTCGCACACGGGCCCAGCGTTCCATAACGCTGATAATGGCCCCTGGGGCCAGTTCCTGGGAGAACTGTTCCAGCAAGGCGAGCAGGTGAGCGTTGACCGATTGAGGCCGCATATCTGACAGGCGGAAAATGATGACCGAGGGCATAGATGCTCTCGCAGAAACCAGCAACTCCCCAAGGCCGGGGCTTTTCAATGTTCCAACCAAAGAGGGCTCAGCAGCCAGTGAAAACATTCCGGGTATCCGAAAAATCCTGCCAGGCATCGGCGCGCTCGCCTCGGTGGCAGAGGCCTCACCCC